>JAYPSS010000076.1:0-2878 GCA_038133115.1 Flavobacteriaceae bacterium
GAAGACATCGGGTAATTAAGTGGAGCCTTGATGAGTATCTGTTGATAATATTGGTTTCTAATTTTCTCAATGGTGGGGGCATCGTTTCCTAGAACTACTACCCCATTTATTTGACGCACTCCTTTTGCGAACCAAGAGGCACCTTCGATCGCTAAGGATACTTGCTTGGCTAAGAATTGAATCTTAATCATCCTAACATAGGGCGGGTAATTAAAAAGTCTCCGCTCGGCAAATTCACTTGCTATAAACTCAGAAACGTTTCGGTCTTGTAAACTTCGAAACACGCGATGATTGGGGTCAAAGGTTTGGATGAGAACTTTAGAGTTTTCTGAAGTTCTTCCAGCTCTACCAGACACCTGAGTCAATTGTTGAAAGGCACGCTCATGAGCCCGGTAGTCTGCTCGGTGCAACAGCTGATCCGCATTTACAACAACAACTAAACCAATATTTTTAAAATCAAGTCCTTTACTCACCATTTGCGTTCCTACCAAAATCTGTAATTCTTGATTTTCGAATTTTTCAAGAAGCTTTTGATGACCCGACTTACCTTTCTGGGTATCACGGTCCATTCGGCCTACCTTGTAACTAGGAAACAACTCTTTGACCAACTCTTCAACCTGTTGGGTGCCCAGCCCGTGTTTATCCAAAGAAGGTGAATGACATTTCGTGCAGTTATTCGCTACGCTTTCAGAATAACCACAGTAATGACATCTTAACGATTGATCCAATCGATGAAAGGTGAGACTTACATCACAATTCTTACATCCAGGGATATGACCACAATCCAAACATTCTAATAAACTGGAGAAACCTCTGCGATTCTGAAAGAAAAGAACTTGTTTCTTTTCACTAAGAACCTCTACCACCTGATCAATGACTGGCTGTGAAATCCAAGACCTCATGAGTTTTTTCTTTCTCAAAAGCGCTTTGTCTAGAACTTGGATATCTGGTAATTTCGATTCACCAAACCGCTCACCTAGATATACATAGTGATATTTGGATTGCTTGTTTTCACCAAAACCAGCGTTATACAACGACTCTAGACTGGGCGTTGCAGAACCTAAAATAATGGGGCATTGTTCTTTATGAGCCAAATAAACGGCTATATCTCTCGCTTGATAACGAGGGGCTGGATCATGCTGTTTGTAGGAAGGGTCGTGTTCTTCATCTACAATAATTAAACCGAGATTGTTAAATGGAAGTAATAAGGCAGACCTCGCTCCTACAATAACCTTTGCCTCATCAGAGTTTTCTCTAACCTTATTCCAAAATTCCGCCTTTTCAACCGATGAAAGATTCGAGCTATAGGCAATGACTTGTTTTGAAAATCGCTTATTCAAGCGCTTCCAAAGTGAAGTTGTCAATGCAATTTCTGGCAGCAGAAATAAAACCTGTTTTCCTTCTTTTAGAACCTCATCAATGAAGCTCATGTAAAGCATCGTCTTCCCCGAACCCGTCAATCCATGTAATAAAACGGGCTTATTCGCCTCAAAACCGTTGTTGATTTCTGTGACAGCCTTTTGTTGTGACTCAGATAATTCGAAGACTATCTCCTCATCCTCTTTACCTGAAATTCGATCTAAAACTCTTGATTCTAAACGAAATACACCCTTTTTAATTAAGCTATTACGAGTAGGTGCGCTGATTGAATATTTCTTGGAAAAAGGCAACCAAGCTATTTCGTTAGCCCCTTTCGCTTCATTAAAAAATTGCATCACCATATCACGCTGAGTAGGTGCTTTGGCTTGCTTTAAAATTTCCTCTGCCTTTGCTGAATCTTCTAAGACCAACCAAGGAGTAAATTTCTGATACCCTTTATTATCGATCTGCTCAAATCGCTCAAGAATCTCCAATTCAATGAGATTATTTAGACATTTATTCAGTCCTTTAATCTCAGCATGTTTACGAATAAAAGACAACTTCTGGGGCTGCTGTTCGAGTAGTTCGCATAGCAGGTATTGGTCATCGGTGAGTTTACGGTTTCTAAAATCATCATCGATTAAATGAACCATCGTTTCACTCTCAAAAAGCAATGCAGAAGGCAGCGCTGCCCGCATTACTTCTCCAATTCCACAGAGGTAATACGAAGCAATCCAGTTCCATAAGTCGATTTGAGCCTTGCTAACGATGGCCTGATTATCGAGAACTTCCTCTATTGCCTTTACTGGATAGCTTGGGATTTCTTCACTTACACCAACTACAATCCCTGTGTAAAATTTGTTTCTACCGAAGGGGACAATAACTCTATATCCGACAAGGTCAATGTCTAACTCATGACTGATGTAGGTGAACGGACGATCAAGAGCTAAAGGAAGAATTACCTCAACATATTTCGTCATTCCTTTGAGGTATTCAATTCATTCTTTAATCGGGCTAAAACGGCGTTTAATTCGAAACCTAATAAGAGGATGTTTGAATTTAGCCACAAAAAAACCATCAGTATCAACAACCCTCCAAGTGCGCCGTATAGTTCATTATAACTAGCAAATTTTTCAATGTATACTCCAAACAAATAAGAAGTAACCAAAAGAAGTAAGGTAGTCATAAGTGGACCCCATGAAAAGAATGCGATTCTGGTCGCTCGTGCGGTACCAAAATAATACAATAAACTAGTTCCTATGTAAGACATGAAAATCACAAATAGTAGCGAAATTCGATTCTGGCTGAAACGCGCCTCATCTAGTCCTAATTCAACGATATAGAATTCAGAGTAGATGTAGGCAATGGCACCTACTATGATGCCCAGAGATAAAAGTAGTCCCACGAATACCGCGTATGCGTATTGCTTGAAAAAGTTTTGATTCAGTTTGATATGATAGGATTGGTCAAATTGACTAAAAATAGAACTGACCCCATTAGCAACTAGAAAGATCGACAG
>JAYPSS010000076.1:2978-6946 GCA_038133115.1 Flavobacteriaceae bacterium
ACCGTTCTAAGGGCCCTAACCAGCGTTTTTACTACTGGCCAATTCAAGAATTTTTCTACGGAGGCATCCATTTTATGAACTCGACTTATTTTTGAGGTCACACGAATTTAAGAAAATGAAAGTGACCCTGCTAGTAATTGGTAAAACCGATGATAAGCTTCTCAAAGAGCTCATTGACAAATACCATAAAAAACTGAAACATTATGCGAGATTCAGTTATACCGAAATTCTAGATCCGTCTCGTAGGAAATCGCTCAGCATCGATGATCAAAAAGAGCAAGAAGCTCAAAAAATCGAAAGTTTAATAGATAAACAATCGAAACTCATTTTACTAGATGAGAATGGAAGAACCTTTAGTTCAAGAGCATTCGCTAGTTTCATTGAAAACGAAGGCTTGCAAGGAAATAGCAATTTAACCTTTGTAATTGGTGGTCCTTATGGGTTTAGCGACTCGTTAAAAGCTAAGGCACATTTACAGATATCCCTTTCTAAAATGACCTTCACTCACCAGATGGTGCGATTGATTTTCAGTGAGCAGTTATATCGAGCCTTTTCAATTCTAAAAGGTGAACCCTATCATCACGATTAGCGACTTCTAATAAAGAACTCTGAATCGAATGGTATTCGGAATTTGTCTCAAGGCCTCTATCACTTCAGGATTGTAAGCACTATCGACATCCGAGATTACATAACCTACCTCAGGGTCCGTTGACAAGAATTGACCCACTAAATTCAGCTTATACTCAGCCAGTATTTTATTGATTGCTGCCATAACCCCTGGAACATTTTTATGAATGTGTAAGAAGCGGTGACGGTCCTGTTGTTGTGGTAGTCTAATATTCGGAAAGTTAACTGCATCCTCCGTGTTCCCCGAATTGATATAACCCATGATCTTTTTAGGTACGAATCCTGCGATATCTCGTTGGGCTTCAATAGTACTTCCTCCGATATGAGGTGTAAGAATCACATTCTCTAAACCTAATAGCGGGCTTTCATAGCTACCATTCTGCTTAGGTTCTACAGGGAATACATCAACTGCAGCTCCTGCGAGTTTCCCAGATTTTAAATGTTGTGCAAGCGCATCAATATCTACTACAAATCCGCGAGATAAATTAATGAGATACGCACCGTCTTTACAGAGGCTTAATTCGCGATCACCAATTAAATTCTTGTTTTGTGGGTTATCGTCAACATGCAAAGAAATCACATCACTGATACGCAATAGATCATCCAGGCTAACTACCCTTTCGGAATTACCCAAACCTAGAGTATCCTGTAAATCGTAGAAGTAAACCTTCATACCGATCGCTTCGGCTAGAACAGAAAGTTGCTTACCAATATTTCCATAACCCACAATTCCCAGAGTTTTTCCTCTCACCTCTCTAGACCCGGCAGCGGTTTTATTCCAAACCCCATCATGCATTTCTGAAGAACGCTGAAAAGTAGAGCGCATAAGCATTACAATCTGACCTAATGCTAGTTCTACGACAGATCTTGTATTACTGTAAGGTGCATTAAAAACAACCACTCCTGACATTTTGCAAGCTTCAAGATCAATTTGAGTGGTACCAATACAAAAGGCACCAATAACCAGAAGCTTGTCTGCAGCATCTAAAACCGCCTTGGTAACTTTCGTTTTAGAACGAATTCCCAGTACATGAACCCCTTTAATACGCTCTATAAGCTCCGACTCACCCAAAGCCGTAGAAACAAGTTCAACACTGTAACCATCATTCTCTAAACGCTCGAGGGCATCTGGATGTATATTCTCTAAAAGGAGGATCTTAATTCGATTCTTTGGGTATGAAAAATTTCTTGGCAAATCGTTGATATATAAAAATTCATCTAATGTTTCTGTAACGAAATCGGCATTTGCAACCGCCTTCTCTCGCTTCACGTTTTCTGTATATGCGAAAAACTTTTTGGCAATACCGGCTTCTCTCATCACATAATCAGAATAGCCATCACCAATTACTTGAATATCACCTGAAAGGTTTAGTCCCTTCAAACACTCAATTTTCCCATTGTGCTTAGATAGTGGATTCTCTTTATCGAAACCAACAATAAAGCCGTTATCGTCAAATGTAAACGTATTTGCGTAAACGCGATCGGCAGGGATGTGAAACTGTTCGACAATCGGTATAATAAATTCCTTGAAACCCGCCGAAATCACATAGATATCATCTCGATGTGTTTCAAAAAACTTTCGGTTCGATGCGAACGAATGGGAAATCTTATCTCTTAATTCCTCGATCAGTAGCTCAAGATGTTCGCGATGCGCCCCAAGAAGCTTGATTCTTTGCTCTAAAGAATCAGTGAAAGAGATATCACCATCAATTCCAAGATTGGTGATTTCTTTAATTTGATCAATGATCGCTTCTTTTTTTGGATTTTCTTCAAGGGAAATCTCTGCAAGAATATCCAGAGCTTCAACCCGAGTAATGGTACTGTCGAAATCGAAAATGTAAGAGGTAGGCACGTATTGTTTATTGATGATTAATGGCAAATTTAGCTAAACTTTCATTGCTTGAGCCTATTTTTGCCAGTACTTATGACTGATTTACCAACACTCGTATTTGCGACTCAAAACCAAGGAAAGCTTGAGGAATTAAAAAGCCTCATTGCAGATAAGGTTCATTTGATTTCTTTAAACGAACTCAATTTCGATGAAGATATCCCAGAAACTACAGGCACCCTTGAGGGAAATGCCCATCAAAAAGCTTCAACGATTTACAAGCGCTTTGGTAAACCCTGTTTTTCTGATGATAGTGGGTTATTCGTAAATGCGCTAGACGGAGCTCCGGGCGTAGATAGTGCTCATTATTCTGGCGGTAGAGACAACGAAAAAAACATCGCTCTTTTACTGAGTAATCTTAGTCCATTGAAAGACAGAAGTGCCTACTTCAAGACAGTGTTCTGTTTAATAACTCATGACAACACCAATTACTTCGAGGGTATTGTAAACGGACATATCGCAGATCGTCCTAAAGGAAACAATGGTTTTGGGTATGACCCGATTTTTGTGCCAGAAGGTCATGATCAAACCTTTGGAGAACTCGATAAGAAAATTAAAAAATTGCTAAGTCATCGAGCAAGAGCTACACAAAGTTTAATAGAATTTATTCGAAAAACAGATCTGTAAAAGCATACACTTATTTAGACTACCTTTGCGGCTTAATACAACCTATGCAATCCTTTTTAAATCTCGGCTTAGATGAAAATCTACTAAAAGCCGTACAACAGATGGGTTTTGAGACTCCATCTGAAATTCAATCAAAAGCAATTCCACAACTGTTAGAAAAAGAGACCGACCTTGTAGCGTTAGCGCAAACAGGTACCGGCAAGACTGCCGCATTTGGTTTTCCTCTTCTTCAAAAAATTGATACTAAACGTAAAGTCGTTCAGGGCCTAATTATAGCTCCTACTCGAGAGCTTTGTTTACAAATCACTACCGAGCTCGGTAAATATGCTCAATTCAAAAAAGGAACAAAAATTGTTGCCGTTTATGGCGGAGCAAGTGTTAGAGAGCAAGCAGAATCTATAAAATCAGGAGTTCAAATCGTTGTAGCTACACCAGGTAGGCTTCTTGATTTAATTCAACGCAAAATGCTGCGTATCGATCAGATCGAATACTGCATTTTAGATGAGGCTGATGAAATGCTGAATATGGGATTCTACCAAGATATCAAGTCGATTCTAAGTTACACCCCAGAAGATAAATTGACTTGGCTATTCTCGGCGACCATGCCTGCAGAGGTTGCTCAAATCGCCAAAGAATTTATGCATCGTCCGCTTGAAATCACGGTCGGAAGCAAAAATGAAGGAGCTACCACAGTAAGTCATTTCGTATACACCGTTAGTGCGAGAAATAAGTATGCGGCTCTAAAACGAATCGTAGACAGCGACCCTCAACTGTTCGCTGTAATTTTCTGTAGAACAAAGAGAGAAACTCAAAAAATTGCAGAAAA
>JAYPSS010000077.1:0-6860 GCA_038133115.1 Flavobacteriaceae bacterium
CAGAAATTCGAACGATTAATGGCAAGCAAGTGTTTGTAGATGCATACAATGCTAACCCAAGTAGTTTAAAAGTAAGCCTTGAAACCTTTAAGTCACTGAATTGGGAAAATACAGCGCTCGTAATTGGAGATATGTTTGAACTCGGAGAAGAAGCCAACAAAGAACACAGAGATATTGTGGATCTAATTATCGCACTGGGTTTTGATGAAGTTTATTGAGTGGGGAAGCACTTTCAACACACCCACCACCCATTCAAGGGATTTGAAACCACTGCTGATTTACTAGATAACTTTCCCGAATCACTCAGAGATAAGAACATTTATTTAAAGGCTTCAAGATCGATGACCTTAGAAAAGGTATTAGATCGGTTATAGTTTACCAGTCTCCGTACTCTGCACCGTTTTTAGCGGTCTCAAATAAGGTGATATGCAGTTTGCGATCGCCAATAATCGGTTTTAAGATATCGTAAATAACCTTAGCTAAATGCTCTGTTGAAGGCAACAAATTTTCAAACTCTGGGCAATCTACATTCAGGTTCTTGTGATCAAAACGATCCTCTACTTGTTCTTTAATAATACCACCCAATTCACCTAGGTCCATAACGAAACCGGTGTTTGGATCCACCTCACCTCTCACTCGAACTTCTAATTCAAAATTGTGGCCATGAAAATAAGGGCTGTTGCACTTACCAAAAACCTCACGATTCTTTTCATCGCTCCACGATGGGTTGTGTAAACGGTGGGCAGCATTAAAATGCGCTCTTCTGCAAATAGTGGCAATCATGGGCGCAAATTTAGATAATTAGATTACACCTTCATCGATTTTTTAGGCCATTGGCACCTCAATAGCTAGAAGTTTAGCATTTGTCTGGGCACTAAGGGTAAATTTAGCCGCTTCGGTGATTCCAATAGCATCTCTTCTTCCTAATTGTTCTCCTTCTACGACAACCTCACCTTCAATAACAAAGAGGTAAACTCCATTAGTAGCATTCTTTAAAGTGTAAGTTGTGCTACTTTGCGAATCTAAATGATTTAAATGCATGAAGGCATCTTGATGTATCCAAACCCCTTCATCTTCCTTATTTGGAGACAAGATCTGTTGCCATCGGTTGGTGCTATCTTCCACTTTTAAAGTAATCTGATCGTATCGGGGAGTTACATTCTTTACTTTAGGAAAAATCCATATCTGAAGAAATGCAACAGGTTCACTCGCACTCGCATTCATTTCGCTATGCTCCACTCCAGAACCAGCACTCATGACCTGTATGTCTCCTGAGCGGATAACAGTTTCATTCCCCATATTGTCGCGATGCTTTAGGTCTCCACTAAGAGGAATAGAGATGATTTCCATGTCTCGGTGCCCATGAGTTCCAAATCCCATTGAAGGAGCAACCCAATCGTCGTTAAGTACGCGAAGCGCACCAAAATTCATCTGATCAGGATTAAAGTAAGAAGCAAAGCTAAAGCTGTGCGAGGATTTTAACCATCCATGGTCAGCGTAGCCCCGAGAATCCGCTAAGAACAATTTCTTTATCATGTTTTTGTTTTAAAGATACCCCATAAAAAAAGGGAGGCTAAAAAGCCTCCCTAATTCTTAATCTAGATTAATCGTCGTCTCCGATTTCGACGACGCCTTCTAAAGACTGATCATTTTCCCAGAAATCACGACTTACCGAACCGATTTTCACGAGATACGAAATATCTCCCACTCGAAGAGGTAAGCATTGAATCTTAGTACCGCTTGATGAGGTAAACGAAACTACTTCGTTATCTCCATAACCATCAGCATATAACTCAGAGAACGCCTTGCGATTCTCAGGAGTCAACTTCTTGAATTCGACAATTAGCCGTTGCATCAGTAACCTAGGATATAAGCAAAAACTAAAGGTGCAACAATAGTCGCATCTGATTCAATAATAAACTTAGGAGTATCAATATCGAGTTTACCCCAAGTAATTTTCTCGTTAGGAACCGCCCCTGAATACGACCCATAACTAGTCGTTGAGTCACTAATCTGGCAGAAATAACTCCAGAAAGGAGTCTGTTCTAACTCAAGATCTTGATACAACATCGGTACCACGCAAATTGGGAAGTCTCCGGCAATACCTCCTCCGATCTGGAAGAAACCTACTTGAGATTGATTTTTGTACCAATCTGCTAAATAGGTCATGTACTCGATTCCAGACTTCACGGTAGAAGCTTTTAATTCTCCTTTGATCACATAGCTAGCGAAGATATTCCCCATGGTTGAGTCTTCCCATCCTGGAACAACCATCGGAAGGTTTTTCTTAGCAGCCTGAATCATCCATGAATCTTTTGGATCAATTTGGTAAGCCTCCTCAAGCACACCCGAGTTCAGTAATTGATATAAGAACTCATGCGGAAAATAACGTTCTCCTTTTTCCTCAGCAGCCTTCCAAAGCTCAAACATGTGCTTTTGAAGCACTCGAAATGCCTCCTCTTCAGGAATACAAGTATCGGTAACGCGGTTTAAACCTTGATCTAAAAGCTCTCGTTCTTCTACAGGCGTAAGGTCTCTGTAATGAGGAATACGCTTGTAGTGATTATGAGCAACGAGGTTCATTACGTCCTCTTCAAGATTCGCACCGGTACAAGAGATAATGTGAATCTTATCTTCATTAATCATGGGAGATAAACTCTTTCCTAATTCGGCAGTACTCATGGCACCTGCCAAGGAAACTAACATCTTATTTCCCTGTTCAAGCTGTTGCTTGTACCCCTTTGCCGCATCCACAAGGGCAGCAGCATTAAAGTGTAAATAATGAGATTCTAAAAAATTTGAAATATGCATTATTCTTGATTAAATTGATAAGAAAGTATTTTGTAATACAGCTTAGCTGCTAAAAAGCTAGATGCTTGTGAGCCTGAATCACCATTCGGACACAACTCAACAATATCAAATCCAACCATTGTTTTTTCAGTGATAATTCGCTGTAAAAAGTGAAGCGTCTCGTACCACAACAAACCACCTGGCTCCGGAGTACCTGTTGCAGGTACTAGAGAAGGGTCAAATGCATCTAAATCAATGGTGATATATACCTTTTCACCTATGAGGTCGATAGCTTTATCCATCCAATACTCATCACTCTCTAGTTCGTGAGCATAGAACATACGCTCTGGATCAACACGCTGAGCCTCAAGCTTATCCATAGAACGAATACCTACTTGGATTAGGTTAGTGGTCTGCTGTGCTTCGTAAAGGGCACAAGCGTGGTTATAAGGAGTCCCTTCATACTCGTCTCTTAAATCAGCATGTGCATCTAACTGAACCACAGTTACATCTCCAAAATAATGCGCTGTAGCTCTAATTGCTCCGATCGAGATCGAATGTTCACCACCCACTAGAGAGACTAACTTTCCTCTTCCGTACTGATCTTTTACCTTGGCATAAACCTTCTCGACCATGGCGTCAGGTGTAGCAAAGCCTTCTAAAGTCTCGTGCAAGTAAATACCTTGTTTGTAGACTTCTGTTTCGGTCTCTATATCATAGAGTTCCATATTTTCGGCAGCATCTAAAAAGGCTGCAGGGCCTTTGTCGGCTCCTTTACCCCAAGTACTCGTGCCGTCGTAAGCGACGGGTATTAGGGTTACTTTAGCGCGATCTGCGCCAGCGTATTCGGCGGGTATTCCAGCGAATGTTTTCATTTTAATAACCTAATTGATTTAAGAATTCGTCGGCAGTCTGCTGCCCTTTAAAAAGTTTAGTAGTAATCTCTCCATTCTCATCGCGATCGATAAGAACGTATTTAGGCTGAGGGATCAAACAGTGTTGTAATCCTCCAAACCCACCAATGGTTTCTTGGTATGCACCGGTGTTAAAGAATCCGATATAGAGCGGATAGGTCTTGCTAAATCGAGGCAAGTAAATCGCATTGACGTGCTGTTCTGAATTGTAATAGTCATCACTGTCGCAGGTCACTCCTCCCAAGAGAACTCTCTCGTAAGTGTCTGACCATCGGTTGAGCGCGAGCATGATAAATCGTTTGTTGATAGCCCATGAATCTGGCATGGTCGTGATGAACGAAGAATCAATCATATTCCATTTCTCACGGTCATTCTGTTGCTTTTGATACAATACTTTATAAATCGTACCTCCACTTTCACCAACGGTGTAGCTTCCGAACTCGGTATAAATATCAGGGACCGGAACCTCAGCCTCTTCACATGCAATGCGTATTTGATTGACGATCTCATCAACCATGTAAGCATAGTCATAACTGAAGGCTAATGAATTTTTGACAGGGAACCCACCACCGATATTGAGTGAATCGAGACTCGGACAAATCTTTTTCAAAGAAACGTATACTCTGAGACACTTCTGAAGTTCGTTCCAATAATAAGCCGTATCACGAATACCCGTATTGATGAAGAAATGGAGCATCTTCAATGAAACCTGCTCGTCATCTCTAATGTACTGTTTGTAAAAAGGAACAATGTTCTTGTATCCGATACCTAACCTTGATGTATAAAATTCAAATTTTGGCTCCTCTTCAGAGGCAATACGAATTCCTACAGAAAAAGGCTTCTTTGTCTTATCCTTGATCTGATCAATTTCAACAAAGTTATCAAGCACAGGAAGCACCTTCACAGCATCTCGATCTAACAAATCAGCAATCTTGGCAATGTAATTCTCTTGCTTAAATCCATTACAAACTACAGTGTCTTCTGGCTTAATCTTACCCTCGCCTAAGAGCGTTTCAACAATAAACAAGTCGTAACCTGAAGAAGTCTCTAGAAACACCCCCGCGTCAAGCGCACGTTCAATTACATGTCTGAAATGTGAACTCTTCGTACAGTAGCAATAATGATAATTACCTTTGTAATCGTATTTATGGATCGCATCTGCAAACCAACCTTTAGCACGGGTAATGTTTTCAGTGATTTTAGGCAGATACATGAATTTCAATGGAGAGCCATACTCCTTAACTAGGTCCATAAGTTCAATACCATGAAATAGTAGGTGGTCGTCTCTAAGCGCAAACTCTTCTTGCGGGAAATAATAGGTCTGATCGATTAGATCAATGTATTTGGTTTTCATTTTAGATAAATATTAGTGTAGATAAAAGGCGAACTCTTGCGATGATTTAATCGCGCATCAACACTATTCAGATCTGTAACGAATGAGTCTCTGCATAGGTTAGACATACCCTATGCGAGCGAAGAAAAGATTGTACTCTTGAAGTTTGGCCTATGGCTCGGAGCACCATTCCTGATGCGGCCTTCTGAGCGAACTTCAAAACACTCTTGGACCCGAGCAGAACATTTAATTTCAAAACGCTAGGCTACAACCTCGAGGGTTGTAATTTTGAGCAAAACTAACTAAAAAGTTATGGCATTTAACTTTTTAAAGAAAAAAAGAGAATTTTTTTTAAATCAATTGATTCGTTGATTACCAGATAGATAGATCTTAATTCTGCGATAAATAAAAAATCCGAGTAGCAGGGTTATAGCTGTAAGCCTTTAAAAAGTCACCTTGAACGAGTGACCATAAAGCTCTAGATAATCCGCAACCCCAACAATGATGACCTGTTAATAAAGTAAAAAGACAGGGAATCGCGATTGAAGTGCCCCAACGATCCGCTAGATGCAGGGCAAGAATTTGATAACTCGCTAGAAGCCCAAGCAAGGTGATTTCTAACGATAACCTAAACTGCTGAACGAATTGGAAGGCCTTGAGCATCCTTGAAGTTTCCAGTTACGATAAGAATAAAATCAATAATGGTCCATATCCCACAACCCCCAAGGGTAATGAGCTGAAGAATTCCAATCGTGGTGTGTCCCGTGTAAAAACGATGAATACCAAATACTCCCAAGAACCAACATAATAATAAAGTAGCTAAGAATCGAGAATCCACAGGTAGTCCTGATTTAGTAGTATTCCCAAATCCAACACCGCAATTAGGACAAATCACAGCATTCTTACTTACGAGCTTACCGCACTCATGGCAGTACATTTGATGTTCTGATTTGGTTTCCATAGGAGAGTTTTGGGCTTTTAAATAAATATTACTCCCAAAATACATAGAATAATACAGATAAAAGCAAGCACACCGATGTAAGCGTATCGAAGGGTAGTTATGAATTCAACCTCATCAATTTTTGGCAACAGGCATTTACGCCAGAAAAAAACTACTGGCCAAGAGAAAAAATAAGTGTTCGAAGTCGTAGGTGAAGTATTTACAGCGTTGACTTTCGGATAATTTTCGAGCACCCTATACACCTCATCAGGGTCTAACCAATTCACTTGTGATTTTTCAAGGTATTCGATTTTCAATTCATAAGAGTCTTCAATATGAGTGGTCAAAGTTTGTAAACTTTGGTGTATTGAATCGAGCAATCCTAGATCGATAAGCCCCTCTTTATTCAATAAAACAAGCGAGCTGATCGGTGATCCAAATCTTACAGAGACCTTATCCTTAAATTGCTCTAGGCGTTCATAATTAAAACCTACCGGCACCAAAAACACTTCTTCACTAGAATCTTTTTGATAGATCATTTCAAGAAGACGAATCACTCCTTTTTTAAGCGGTCGAATACGGCGTTCAGCACCGTGATTACCTTCAGGAAAAAGCGCAATGGCCTCTCCTCCTATGAGTGCATCGGCCCCTTTTTCAAATAATTCAATATTATTTCGAAGATTTCGACCTCCGTCTCTGAAGCGAAAAATCGGAAGCAAGCCTAGATAATAAAGGATTTTTGAAACTGTCGGATTTTTGAAAACACTAGCCCTAGTATAAAAGGTAGTTGAGCGTTTGTTAAAAGCAGCAATCAATAGTGGATCGATGAGCCCATTTTGATGATTACCCACGAAAATCACTCTACCTCTAGGGATATTCTCAA
>JAYPSS010000078.1:0-6846 GCA_038133115.1 Flavobacteriaceae bacterium
AATTTCAATAAAACAGATTTTACAACGGGTTTTTCTCTGACAAAACCAAAAAAAGGCGGTAATTAAGAATGTTTTGTGGGTCTCAATTTTTTGTAAACCGCATAAAAAACTACTCCAACAAGGATATAAGGGATAGCCATAAGGTAGACAATACCGTTGTTGATTCCTTCGGCAGCAGAAGTGTCAGAGCCCGATTCAAGTACTGCACGACACATGGCGCATTGAGCATTCAGATCAGAAAAGAAGATCAGAAAAAATCCAAAAAAGAATATCGACTTTATTCTAGTAGGCATAATAGGGCGAAATCATTAAGTAGACTACTACACCAGTAATCGCCACATAAAGCCAAATTGGAAAGGTAATTCTAGCTAGTTTTTTATGCCTTTGAAAATCTTTCAAATAAGCTCTTAAATAGGTATGTAGTACCAGAGGAATGATGATTATTGATAACAGAATATGAGAAACCAGCAGGGTGAAATATAACGTTCTAACGATTCCTTCACCACCAAACGGAGTAGAATCAGAAGTCATATGATAGGCCACATACATTAAAAGAAATGAAAGCGAGAGGGCAATGCAAGTCTTCATGATATTTTGGTGAAGTGCAATTTTTTGCGCTTTTATAGCCCAAAGTGCAACCACAAGGAGAACGGCAGTTAGACCGTTAATTGAAGCATAAATAGGTGGTAAAAAACTCAAGGGTTCTACATTGGGTAATCGAACTCCGAACAAGATCGCAACAACCACAGGAACGGCGATGGAGACAATCGTAATTAACTTCTTTGCTACAGACTCTTTCATACTACTTCTTTTCGTTTAATAAACTATGGATATCAGCAACTAGCTGAGATATTTGTTCAGTTTCGCCATCGGAGTCGACCCCCATTTCTCGAGTGATCGTTCCTCGATAATAAATTAATGGGTTCCCAAAATCATCTTTAGAAGATCTAAAGTATCCCTCTGAATCAATTAGGGCAAATAATCCTGAGTGCTCAAAACCACCCGGAGCTGCCTCATTCTCTTGTGCAATCATGAAGAATCCTTTTTCAGCAAGCGCATAGATTTCTTCGCGCTCTCCGGTTAACAAAAACCACGACTGGGTTTCGGCCAAATACTTTTTCTGATAACTCAATAAGCGCTCAGGAGTATCATAGAAGGGATTAATACTAATCGATACAAAAACAACCTGGTCATCCTTAAACTCATCCGCTAACTCTACCATGTTCTGAGACATGATTGGGCAAATGGTTGGACAGGTCGTGAAGAAAAAGTCAAGAACAACGACTTTTCCCTTCAAATCATCTGGGGACAAGAGGTTCCCGTTTTGATCTGTAAAACTAAAATCCGGAATTTGACGGGCACCTTCTGACCCCATTAAATAAGCAAGAGATTCCTCTGCTGAACCATATAATACTTCAGGGGTTAAAGTCAATCGATTATTATCAATGACCTTCCCATTTTTTATACGAGACACTAAACTAGGAATAGTAACTATTCCAAAAATGAAAACGATGATTGACACCCATAAATAGGTGGTCTTTTTATTCGATCTACTTGCGGTCGGCATAATTCTTTTTTAAAGCTAATCGGTATTCTGCGAGTAACACCTTTACATCATCTTCCATCTTGTTGTTCAATACAGCTACCGATCTGATATCATATCCGTACAGAATGCCTTCATCCTCATCGTCTGTTCTTCCCCTTAGCGAACCATTCTTGTCAATAATATAAACCAGTGGAGAGCTACCAGAACTTAACTCTCCATTGCTCTTTAAAGCATCAAATAATCGTATCGAATCGGATTCATCAAGATAAAGAACCTTATAGCGACTAGTGTCTGTAATTTGGCCTAACTCTAGCAACAGTTGTTCGACAGCAACTTTCTGATTAGGGTAGGCGACTAGCAGGGTTTGAAAGTCATTAAACTCGTAAAATCGTTTATAAATTTTCTGATTGAAATTAAATAGGTAGCCTTTCATTAGCTCAACCTCTTCTCCTAGAAAAGAAAGTACAGTGATCTTGTTCTGAAATAAATCCATTGCCTCCTTTTCAGAGGTCAACAAGACCGTTTCTGATGCAAAGCTATCTGTCAACACAGGTAAACGACCAAAACGGTTCACCCCTGAGGCGAAGAAAAGATAGATCACCAAGGGTAGAATAAATAGGATACCTAATACCAGTGGTTTTTTCATAGCAGATGAACTGAAGTACAAAAATAAAAAAAGGCGATCACCTAATCGGTAATCGCCTCAAGTATATTATTTATAGACCTCTTAGAAATTCCAAGTCATGAATGTTGTATTAAAGATTTCATAGACATAAGTCGCTTCAAAAAGAAGTAAAGTAACTAGGTAAGATATAAGGAAAACCGGTGTCCACACCACTACTCGTCTTAACGACGCCTTTTCGTCACGAAGGTGCATAAAGTCCCAAGCAATATAGTAGGCCTTAACTAGTGTAAGAATGATGAAAATCCAGTTAAGAGGCTTCATTCCAGGGAATGACGTGTTCATTAAAAATTCAGGCTTTGTAATACCCAATCCAACCTCAATCGCTGTTACGATAGAAAGGAATAAAAGAACTCCCCAAATCTTTTGCTGGTTATTCTTGAAGGTTACTAAACCTCTAAAAATTGATAGTTTGTGCTCGTGTGCCATAATTAAACCAGATAAAAGAATGTGAATACAAATACCCAAACAAGGTCTACAAAGTGCCAATACAACCCAACTTTCTCAACCATTTCATAGTGACCTCTCCTGTCATAGGTTCCCATTAGAACATTGAAGAAAATAATCACGTTTATCGCAACGCCCGAAAAAACGTGAAAGCCGTGGAACCCAGTGATGAAGAAAAAGAAGTCTGCGAATAATCGACTTCCGTATTCGTTACGAATTAGATTAGCACCTTCAACAACAATTGCAGCATCCGCTAACTTAGCAACTGCATCTTCACGAGAAAGTACCTTCTTTTCACCTTCGATGATTTGCTCCGTTCTTATGGTTACTGATTCATCAGCAAGAAATCCTGCTTTTACTTCTTCTAGACTATAAGTTGAAGGCTTATCTCCTTCAAAAAACCAAATACCCTTAGAAGATTCGTGGTATACTGCGGTTTCATTTGGATTTTCAATGGCGAAATCTCTAAGCGCAACGCGCTCCCCTGTTTCAACATCTACGAATTGTAAAATACGACCTCCTTTGGTTTCTAGCGCTCCGAAGTCTCCCTTGATAAACGTCGCCCATTCCCAAGCTTGAGAACCTACGAATATAGCTCCTCCAATAATGGTAAGAAGCATATAAAGGGTTACTTTCTTTCGATCCATATGATGACCAGCATCAACAGCAAGTACCATGGTAACCGAAGACATAATCAGAATAAAAGTCATGAAGGCCACATAATACATTGGGTAGTTCCCATGAAAGAATGGTACGTGGGTAAAAACCTCATCCGCAATAGGCCAGGTCTCGATAAATTTAAATCTAGAAAAACCATAAGCGGCAAGGAAACCGGAGAAGGTTAAGGCATCAGAGACGATGAAAAACCACATCATCAATTTACCATAACTGGCTCTTAGTGGTTGTTGATCACCACCACCCCAAACGTTTTCGTCTTTTGCTGTTGAAATTGAAGTATCCATTAGTTTGGCATTAATTGTCGCAAAGGTACACCTTTGAGTATTTTATAAAAATAATTGAATCGATTTACTTGACGAAAAACATAAATAAAACAAGATAAACCCAAAGCACTCCAAGGAAATGCCAGAATGTCTCTCCAAGTTCAAAACCCAATCTGTTTTCAGAGGAATATTTTGAACGTATCAGTTTGTAATTCACAAGCCCTAGACTGATCAGCCCGGCAAATAGATGCAGTAGGTGCACAAAAGCAATCAGGAAGATGTAAGACATCTTGATACTACTGGTTGGTCCCGTAAAATAGTATCCAGCGGCAACCATTTGACTAAACCCATTGAATTGAATAAAGACGAAGGAAACACCTAATAACAAGGTAACTGAAGCCCATCTCGAAGACAGGTTCAATTTATCTGCCTTTAGGGCAAGACGGGCAAGAATGTAGGTTAAACTACTCAAGATAATTACTGCCGTTGACCACCAAAAGGCCTGAGGCAATTCGATGTTGGCCACCCAATCCTTTCGCTTACTGCTTACGATATAGGCGCTTGTCCATCCCGCAAATCCCATAACCAGGGAGATGATTCCGAACCAAAGCATCATTTTTTTTGCGCGTTGTTGCTTCTCAAATTCTGTACGTTCTAACATAATTTTGCGTGCTATCGAATAAGGTGATCGATGACATAGATCACCTGAATTAATGAAATATATATAACACTCCTAAGCATTAATTTTTTGGCAAAAGACACCTCTAAAGAATTAAACAATTGAAGTGCAGGAATCATCATATAAAGGCCCGAAATACCTACGGCAATTGCAGCAGGAATTGAAATCACAAGCTTTCCGGTAAATCCAAATGCTGGAATGATGGATGCCAGAATCGTCCAAAAGGTGTACACAATAATTTGAAACGCGGTACTCTGATCTCTTTCGCCCGTTGGAAGCATTTTAAATCCTCCCTTTTTATAATCGTCATCTAACATCCAGGCTAGTGCCCAGAAATGAGGAAACTGCCAAAAAAATTGAATCATAAATAAGGTTCCAGCTTCAATTCCGAAAGATCCTGTTGCACCTACCCAACCTAACATGAATGGTATGGCTCCGGGAAAAGCACCAATAAAAACAGACAGTGATGTTTTCGTTTTTAATGGAGTATAAACTAAAGCGTAAAGAATTACCGAGAGTAAACCAAAAGCTGCTGTTTTAAGATTGAGAAAATAAAGGAATCCCCCTCCTAGAAACGTCAGTGAAATGGCGATGATCAAGGCCAAAGCATTTGAAAAACGTCCGGTAGGCAAGGGACGCTCTTTGGTGCGATTCATCTTTGAATCTAGATCCTTTTCTATGATTTGATTATAGGCGTTCGAGGCTGCGACCAACGAAAAACCTCCGACTAGAAGAAGTACAAGCTCTTGCGCTTTATAGGATTCAGCACCCAACATATAACCCGCCAAGGCAGAGAACACAACACTAAGTGCTAAACGAACTTTCGTTAAAGCCTTTAGATCGGTCCAAAACAAGGAAGTAGGATGTGTAGTTGCCCCTTCAATCATAGAGTGCAAAGATAAGATGCACAAATAGCTTTCAAATAAAAAAACCGGGCAATAAGCCCGGTTTTCTATAATTTATTCTCAGTACTACTGTAAACGGAAAGTAATCGGAATACTGAATGGTACTTTTACAGGACGCCCACGCTGTCTACCAGGTGTCATATTTGGAAGCAAATTGATAATACGCAATGCTTCAGCCTCTAAATTTTTATCTGGACCTCTCATTCGAATTCCACCAATTGAGCCATCCCTTTGAATAACAAACATCACATTCACACGGCCCTGAACACCCATTTCTTGAGCAATTTCAGGGTATCTGAAGTGCTTACGAATATGCTTTTGCATTTGTTCTTGGAAACAAGCTTTTTTGTCACTAGCACCTTCACAACCAGGGAATACAGGTACATCTTCAATAACCGCAAATGGAATAGAAATATCTTCTTCTACTTCTCCAACCTCAACTTCTTCGATTTCGATCACTTCTTCCTCTTGCGAGGTTTCAGTAGATTCAATAATCGTTTCTTCTACCTCTTCCTCATCTTCTACCACTTCAATAACTTCGGGAGCTGCTGGAGGTGGTGGAGGTGGTGGAGTCTTGATTTGTTCGGTTAATGGCACTTCCTCATCAAGCTGATCCTCTACATTTAGAGATATATCGTAATTCGTTGCCTCATCGTATTTCTTCCACTCTAAGGCTCTCCACACAACAAACATTGTAAGGGCTAAGCCTAGCGCGAAATACAATCCACTATTACGACCTATATCTGCTTTTGGACTTTTCTTCGGTTCCATACTCTAAATTTTGATGATGGCTAATTTAAATATTAATTCGAAAAAGCACCGAATTATTTCGGGTTTTTCATTCTGTTAAAAAAAGGATTTAAAACCCTCAAGGCAACTAATCCAAAAATGACTCCTACCGAATTGGCTAAAAAATCACCTAGCTCTGCCGATCGATAGGCAGTAAAAAAACCTTGCAACAATTCAATGATACCGCTGTAGGTCATTGCAATTAATGCGAGTACTATTTGTGCTTTCCCACCCAAAGCTCGAGTAAAGGAGCCTTTGTACGCTAAAGCCATTAGAAAAGTAAAGCCCAAGTAAAAAAAGCAGTGCACCAATTTGTCCGCGCCTTCAAAACTAAAAAGTGATTGTCTCCTCGAATCGATGCGTGCTAAACTGAGCACGGTGATACCGATGGCGTACAGCAAAAAGGCAGCGGTAAACGGATTGAATAGCCGGTGTTTAATTCTAGGCACCCACTAGGGCTTTGTAGGCATCGACATCCAACAATTCTTCAACCTCGTCTAGATTGTCAATACTCATTTTAATCATCCATCCCGCTCCGTAAGGATCGCTATTTACTAATTCTGGATTTTGATCTAACTCCTCATTGAAAGATTCAATCGTTCCAGATAACGGAAGAAATAAGTCAGAAACCGTCTTAACTGCTTCTACAGTGCCGAAAACCTCTTCTTTATCGAGAGTCTCATCTACAGTTTCAACCTCAACATAAACAATATCCCCAAGTTCGGATTGTGCAAAATCAGTAATACCAACGGTTGCTGTATTCCCTTCAATAAGCACCCACTCGTGGTCTTTTGTATACTTTAAGTTTTCTGGAAAATTCATAACAATTTCTGATTATTAATAAGATTCAAAGGTAA
>JAYPSS010000079.1:0-4528 GCA_038133115.1 Flavobacteriaceae bacterium
ATATTGGGGTAAAGAAAGTGATTGAGATCGCCAATAAGATCTACGGTGTTCGTTAAAAGCTTTTCGTTATAAACGACTCCTGGCTTATAGCCGATTCTTCGGGCTACCACCTTAGGATCAAAGGATAGCTCGTCAAAACCAAAGAATTCAATTCCGCCTATAATAGCTAGCGTAAAATCATCTTCGGTAGCCCCTTCGCTAAATACTTTCGTTCTTCCAATTTGAAAAGGTCTGTAAACCGCACTACTATCAATGATTCTTCTAACCCTAAGTTTTTTTGATTCCGATTGGGCGGTAGTATCTCCTCTTATCTCATAGGAAATCAAACTTTTTTGAAAATCGTAGATACCTTGATTTCTTAAAAGGGAGGTGAGCTCTTGGCGATCTTCGTCGATATTAGCAAGGTTCAACGTCATTCCCTTTTTTAAGGGCAAGACACTTTCGTTGGTGCTAATTAATGAATCAAATCTAGCGTCAGGACTTTGAATTTCAATTTCATCGATTTCAAAAGGCTGATTAGTCTCAATGGTGATCGATTGTTTGGCTTTTGTGGCCTTATTATTGACCTCGATTTCGCTGTTGACATTCACATTTAAATAGCCTCTTCTCTTGTAGAAATTTTTTAGTCGATTGACACTTGCTTCTGAAATTTCATCGGTGTAGATCACTGGTGGTTCTCCGATGCGTCTTAACCAGTTATTGATCAAATTCGAATTACGCCCTGAGGAATTGTAGAGCATCAGTTTTACAGGCAATCCTAATATTCTCTGATTGGGTTTTTGCACCAGCTGATTGATTACTGATGGGTCTTTCGATTGAACACCGTTGATATAAACGCGCTGCTTTTTTAACCAGAGGGTTTCTGGTTCAAGCTTTTTGGTACTGCTACAGGCAGATAAGAGAAAGACTAAGAGAATAACAATTACCTTTGTGGCTTGCGAACTTATTCTCGATACGTTCGATATCATAGTGTAAAAATAGCCTAAATAAACGATGCTGTCTCAGGCCAAAATACGTTTCATTCATCAACTTCTTCGTAAGAAAATACGATATGATCAGGGATGTTTTATTGTTGAGGGAAACAAAGGAGTAAAGGAAGGATTAGAGGGAGGTTTAACAGTGAGAGAATTGTATGTAACCGATCAATCTTCTCATGTATTTTCTGGTGCTCAAGTAATCACCGAAAAGGAGATGAAGAAGATCTCACAACTTACCACTCCTTCAGATTCTTTGGCAGTGTTTAATTTTCCAGAGATTAAAGATTGGCAAGATGCTGATTGGGTGTTGGCATTGGATGAGATTCAAGATCCAGGAAATTTGGGAACAATTATTCGAACAGCTGATTGGTTTGGCTTCAAGCATATTCTTTGTGGGCAGGGGACGGTCGATCCATTTCACCCTAAGGTGGTTCAAGCTACGATGGGTTCGTATGCTCGAGTACAATGTCATTTGATCGATCTTGAAGCCGGTTTGCAACAACAGGATCGCACAGTTGTTGGGGCGGATCTTGAAGGTGTCCCTTTAAAAAATTACAATGTGCCTTCTAAAGGGGTATTAGTAATTGGTAACGAAGGTAGAGGTCTTTCAAGAAGCGTAGAGAAACTTCTAGATGAAAAAGTTACCATTGAAAGGGGAGAGGGGTCGAAGGCTGAAAGTTTGAATGCTGCGATCTCAACGGCAGTTATCTTGCATACAATTTCCAACCGTCTTTTGTCTCAAAACTAATCGTGAAAAGTACTGCCTTTGACTGCAGATCTTTAAGTGCACTTGTTCCTGATTCTTTTTGATCAGATACGATCGTAGTAATCATTCGAACTCCTAAAGCTAGCTTACTTTTCTTTAAATAAAAATCGACACCCGCACCGAGTTCGATAGAGTGCATAAGCCTATTGTAAGGAATAGTCCACGATTCAAGTTCTTGTGATGTTTTGTAGCTCGCTAGATAGCCACCAAGAATAAAAGGATTGTAATTTGCGTGGCGCTCACCCTGATACTTGATTAACAGTGGTAGCTGTACTTCGGTGATTCCTCCTTCGGGGTTTCCAATCGCTGCACGATTTAGCAGAATTCCGGGTTCAATTCTAAGATCGGTTCTCTCTAAAATCCGATGTTCTGCGACTAATCGAAACCCTCCTGCAATCTCATCAAAGATGTTTAATGCAGTCTCGTCAATCGGAGGATTCTCTATCGTATAACTAGTGCCGTAATTGGTTAGATTGAAGAGAATTCCAAAGTTCCACAACTCCTCGTCGGCTCCTCGTAGATTAAGACCAGAGGGATGTCTCTTTTGCCCTTGACTGAATAGGCTGAAGAGCATTGCGAAAATCGTGAGGATATGCTTATTTCTCAGCATAATAAATACAGGCTGCGCCAAAGGTTTGTGGATGATAGCTTGCTTTTGAAAAACCTACCTGCATAAGCACCTCGGTTAGCCTTTCGTTATACGGGAATTTTTCAGCAGAATCAGAAAGATATTTATAGGCTCTTGGGTCTCTTGAAAAGAGTTTTCCGAAAAGGGGTAGAATGATTCTGCCGTGAACCTTATACAATAATTTAAGGATCGGATTAGTTGGCATTGAAGTTTCGAGTATAGCTAAGGTACCTCCAGGTTTTAAAACTCGAAAAATTTCTGCTAAGCCGACCTCGAGATTCTCAAAATTCCTCACTCCAAAAGCAACCGTAGCCGCATCAAAACTTTGATCCGCATAACTCAGATTTTCACTATCGCCGATGACCATATCAATTTGATGGTTCAGCTGCTGAGATTGAACTTTTTGTTTACCCACTTCTAACATCCCCGGCGAGATGTCTAAGCCAGTGACTTTTGCCTGACTAGATGCCGCTATTGCAATAGCTAAATCCCCGGTTCCTGTCGCAACATCAAGTACCGTTTCGGGATCTAATGATACAATTTGGTGAACCAGTTTTTTACGCCACGAAAGGTCGACACCGAAAGTAATCATTCGGTTCAGTTTGTCGTATTCGCTAGAGATGGTATCAAACATGGATGATACCTGCTTCTTTTTCGAATCCTTACGCTCTTTGTAGGGAACGATTTTCTGGTGTTTCTCTGAGCTCATAGGCTACAAAGATACGATTACCCTTTTTAAGACAGCGCCTCAGAAATACGACGAATCGCTTCTTTTAGCGAATCTTCAGAAGCCGCATAAGAAATTCGAATACAATTCGAATCACCGAAAGCTTCACCGGTAACGGTAGCAACACCAGCCTCTTCTAATAAGTAAAGTGAGAAATCTGAAGCGTTGTTGATGGTTTTACCTCGTAGTGTTTTACCAAAGTATTCAGAAATGTCAGGGAAAACGTAAAATGCTCCCTCAGGTACGTTCAATTTAAATCCTGGAATGGCACCTAAGAGTTTTAAGACTAAGTCTCTTCTTTGGTGAAACGCCTCAATCATGTAATCAATTTTTGATACAGGCGCCTCTAGGGCAGTGATAACTGCTCTTTGGGCAATAGCATTTGCACCACTAGTTACCTGACCTTGTAGTTTGTTGCAAGCCTTTGCAATCCATGCTGGGGCACCAATGTACCCAATACGCCATCCGGTCATCGCAAATGCTTTTGAAACACCATTAACGGTGACCACTCGATCGTAAAGCGATGGAATCGATGCAATTGATGCATGTGGTTCTTTACTAAAATTGATATGCTCGTAAATTTCGTCAGAAACAACGATGATATTTGGGTGATCCTTTAACACCTCTGCAAGCGCCTCTAGCTCAGATTGGTGATAGAAAGATCCACTAGGATTACATGGAGAGCTGAACCAAAGCATACGTGTTTTATCTGTAATTGCCGCGCGCAACTGTTCAGGAGTCATTTTAAAGTCAGCATCGATCGTAGTTTTCACTTCTACAGGTACTCCGTCAGCTAGCTTCACAATGTCTCGATATGATACCCAGTAAGGCGCAGGTAAAATAACTTCGTCACCGGGGTTGATGATTGCCATTGCCAAGTTGTAAAGCGATTGTTTTGCCCCTGTAGAAACTACAATTTGGTCTAGTCCATAGGTCAGACCGTTATCTCTTTTAAATTTTAAAGCGATGGCTTGTTTTAGATCTGCATAACCGTCAACTGGAGAATAACTGTTGTAGTTTTCGTCAATGGCCTGTTTTGCTGATTCTTTAATGAATTCAGGAATGGTGAAGTCGGGCTCACCAAGGCTCAAGCCTATGATGTCTTTACCTTCGTTTTTTAATTCTCTTGCTTTTGCAGCCATGGCTAGAGTGGCTGAAATTTCCATTTTTTGGACGCGTTCTGACGGATGTGAATTCATAATTTTCTTTACTATGCAGTTTTCAGACTGCAATGTTAGTGATAATTTTGCTTTCATAACGACTACTATGAAAGCGCAAGATCTACTTCAATACTTCCCTCAACTAACTGATATTCAAAAAGAAAGGTTCGAATTGCTTGGTGAATTATACCAAGATTGGAATCAAAAAATCAATGTGGTATCACGAAAAGATATTGAAGAGTTATATCTGCGTCATGTATTGCATTCTTT
>JAYPSS010000079.1:4628-6790 GCA_038133115.1 Flavobacteriaceae bacterium
TGACCTACAACGGCTCCAGTTGGCTTGTCGTTTAGATAGAAGTTCCCTGCTGCATTTTGAAGCGCTGTAATCGCCTCATTCATCGCATAACGATCTTCTGAGAACACGGCTCCTGTTAAAGCGTATTCTGAGGTTTCATCAACTAGTTTTAAGGTAGTTGTCCAATCCTTGTCTTCATATACATAAACGGTAACTATTGGTCCGAACAGTTCGGTCTCCATAGTAGTGTATTTCGGGTCTGTAGTGACAATAACTGTAGGTTCAATGAAGTATCCTTTCGATTTGTCATATCCTCCTCCCGCGAAAACTTCAGCATTCGAGTCGCTCTTAGCACGATCGATAACTGCAGCGAGTTTATCGAAAGCTCCTTCGTGAATCACGGCAGTTACAAATCGACTCATATCTTCAGGACTTCCTGGCTCGCCTATAGTTTCAATATCGGCTTTAAGGTATCCCAAGATCTCTTCTGCCTTTGATTGCGGTAAATATACTCTCGAAGCAGCACTACATTTTTGACCTTGAAATTCAAACGCTCCTCGGATAATTGCTGTAGCCACTTGTTTTGCCTGTGCTGAAGGATGGGCAATAATAAAATCCTTTCCTCCGGTCTCTCCGACGATTCTTGGGTAAGTTTTGTAGGTTTCTATATTGGATCCGATCTGTTTCCAAAGTGATTTGAAAACAAATGTTGAACCTGTAAAGTGAAGCCCTGCAAAATCAGGGGAGGATAAAACTTTGTCAGTTACCATTACAGGATCACCTGTAATCATATTAATTACACCGTCAGGGAGTCCTGCTTCTTTGAAGATTTCAACAATTACTCTTGCTGAAAACACTTGTGCATCACTGGGTTTCCAAACAACAGTATTACCCATCATGGCTGGTGCGGCGGGTAGATTCCCTGCGATTGCCGTGAAGTTGAAAGGGCTAATTGCGTATACGAAGCCTTCTAGTGGTCTAAACTCAAGGCGATTCCAGATACCCTCACTGGATTCAGGTTGCTCATTGTAGATCTCTGTCATGAAGTATACATTGAAGCGCAGGAAATCTGCAAACTCACAAGCAGCATCAATTTCAGCTTGGTGCACTGTTTTTGACTGAGCTAACATGGTGGCTGCATTGATTCTGGCTCTGTAAGGACCTGCAATGAGATCAGCAGCTTTCAAGAAAATAGATGCGCGTTGCTCCCAAGGTAGCGCTGACCACTTCGCTTTTGCAGATAATGCTTCATTAATTGCCAGTTCTAAATGCTGAGGTTCAGCGTAATAATAAGTACCGATTTGGTGCTGGTGATCATGTGGCGGATACAATCCTCTCTGATCGTTAGTGCGGATTTCTTCTTTACCGATATACATTGGAATATCGGCATGGCCATTATATTGTTCTTTGTAAGAAGCTAAAACTTCTTCTCTTTCTTTAGTTCCTTTTGCGTAGCTAAGCACGGGCTCATTAACGGGTAGTGGAACTTGGAAAATAGCATTACTCATAAGGGCAATTTTTAGGTTAATGATCTGCGTTGTCAACAAAGGTACTTTAATTATAAGTTTTTCTTCTTTGAGGTTTGCCTTAAGTATGCTTTTAGCTGTATTTTTGCAACCAAATATTAACGGCCTTAAAGACATGTCTCAAGACATCAAAATCAAGAAAGGACTCTCAATCAATCTCTTAGGAGGTGCTGAGCATACCTTTCACAAGGAAGTAGCTTCGTCTACCTATGTTATTTATCCGACAGATTTTCATGGTTTAACCCCTAAATTGGCAATCAAAGAAGGCGCTCATGTGAAAGCAGGAGAAACCCTATTCTTTGATAAAAACAGACCAGAGGTAACTGTAGCTTCTCCAGTAAGTGGTGAGATTACGGAAATCGCTAGAGGTGAACGAAGAAGAGTGTTGAGTATTAAGATTGCTGCCGACAGGGATCAGAAAGCGGTTGAGAACAAAACTATTTCACTTTCAGAAGCTTCTGCCGCTGAATTGAAGGCGTATTTGTTAGCTTCTGGTGTATGGCCTTTCGTGAAACAACGTCCTTATGATGTAATCGCCAATCCGGCGGGAATTCCCAAAGCGATTTTTATCTCAGGATTAAACACTGGTCCTCTAAATCCTGATCTCGATTTTGTTCTACGAGGACAAGAGGAAAAGCTTCAGGCTGCACTTACTGC
>JAYPSS010000080.1:0-6717 GCA_038133115.1 Flavobacteriaceae bacterium
TTTCGTATCTGCATGTATTCACCTATTCTGAAAGAGAAAATACCTTGGCAGCTACGATGGAAGGAGTTGTAGAGGGATCGGTTCGAAAGAAGCGATCAAAAATGCTCAGAGCGTTATCGGCACGAAAGCGCAGAGAATTCTATAATTCGCAAGTAGGCAAATTCAAGCAAGTTCTTTTTGAAAAGGATATTCAAAAAGGGTATCTAGAAGGTTTTACGGAAAACTATCTACGAGTACGATATCCATGGAACCCTGAATTGGCGAATAAGGTATGTTATGGCGAAATCATCGAAATTGATGACGAAGGATTCGCTCGATTCAGAATTGAGCGAATAGAGGATTAAATTCGAATGCCTACAGGGAGCATCCCCTGATACTTAAACTTGTTTCGCTTTAAAAACGAGGCAACCTCAGGGCAGGTAGGCATAACCTTAAGTTTACTCTCACCGATATGATCTAAGACTTTGGTTAAAAAAGCTTCCTTGAAGGAACTATTATTCAATGAATCAGGTACGATAAGTTTAGTTAGAAAAATCTTTCTTTCTTGAGCTGCGTATTCGATTTTAGCCATTTCGCCCTCTACGCAAGCTTCGAATTGTCGTAAAAAGGCATTATCCTTTAGTTCGAAGTCAGTCATGGTTGGTCGATTAGTCTACTAAAGATACATCTTTTTGTTAAAATAAAACTAATCGTCTGGTTATGAGTTACTTTTAAACTATCCGCAGAATGCGTCTTGGACTAGATTTTCTTCAATTGCTGCTGCATTAGCTTCAATTGGTCTCCGAGCATCTGATTCTTATCTAGTTTTTTAGCTTCTGTAAGTAGCGTTTGCGCTTCTCTCTTTCGGCGTTTCTGCATAGCGATTCCTGCTAGACTCATCTTTGCCATAGCTAAGTCATGGTCCATGCTCAAGCCTAATTTGATGGCTTGCTTAAAGTGCTTTTCTGATGTTCCTAAATTTTTTTGAGCGTAAATAATACCAAATAGATAGTGATAGTATCCTTGTTGCTTTTGAATAAGTGCTCGATTCGGATGTTTAATTTTGTTCAAAATCTTTTCAGTTCCTTCTAAATCTTGTTTACGCATTTTCAGAAAAGACCAAAGGATCAATTCGTTTCTGAAGTAGAAGAATAAGATAAGTACCGCTAAAAGGGTAAAAAAGATCCCATTGCCAATGTTACCTTCAATAAATTGATAAATACCGTATCCTAAAGAAGCTCCAGATAGAACGAGTTTGATATTCTTGTGAATCATGATGTCTATTATATTTGGTGAAGCAAATTTAAGGATTTAAATAGCTTTGAAATTTTTAGTTTTATGATTTAAAAATATCCTTATATTTGCACCCAATATTTTTAAGCTGAAACATTAAGCACCCACGCAATGAAAAGAACATTCCAACCCTCAAAGCGCAAGAGAAGAAACAAACATGGATTTAGAGAGCGTATGGCTTCTGCCAATGGGCGTAAAGTTCTTGCTAGTCGCCGTGCTAAGGGACGTAAGAAACTTACTGTATCATCAGAGCCTCGTCACAAGAAGTAATGACGAACTGCTGATTTACAAATAATTAATTAGGTGTTACTTTTGGGTAACACCTTTTTTTTGAAATATAACTAACGAAAGTCACCACGAAAAATGCCAAAAAGACAAGATCTCAACTCAATTTTAATTATTGGTTCTGGACCAATTGTAATCGGTCAAGCCTGTGAATTTGATTATTCTGGTTCACAATCTCTTCGTTCACTACGAGAAGATGGAATCGAAACGATTTTAATCAATTCGAATCCGGCCACTATTATGACCGATCCTTCGATGGCCGATCACGTCTATTTAAAACCGCTGAATACTAAATCGATTATTGAGATTCTCAAAGCGCACCCAAACATTGATGCCGTATTGCCAACCATGGGAGGGCAGACCGCACTGAACTTATGTATTGAGGCCGACGAGAAAGGTATTTGGGAAGACTTCGGAGTTGAGATTATTGGTGTTGATATTGATGCTATTCAGATTACTGAAGATCGTGAGAAATTTCGCGATTTGATGCAAAAGATTGATATAGGAATGCCCCCACAAGCTTCAGCAAATTCATTTTTGAAGGGTAAGGAGATTGCTCAAGAATTTGGATTTCCACTTTGTGTTCGGGCTTCTTTCACCCTTGGTGGTGCCGGAGCTTCGATTATCTATGACCCAGAGAAATTCGATAAGCAGCTGAGTTATGGCTTGGAAATTTCTCCAATTCATGAGGTAATGATTGATAAGGCACTCATTGGATGGAAAGAATATGAGCTAGAGCTTTTAAGAGATAAGAACGACAACGTGGTTATTATCTGTACGATCGAGAATATGGATCCGATGGGAATCCACACTGGGGATTCTATTACCGTTGCTCCAGCAATGACGCTATCTGATCGCACTTTCCAACGCATGCGTGACATGGCTATCAAGATGATGAGAAATATCGGGGACTTTGCAGGTGGTTGTAACGTACAGTTCGCAGTGAGCCCTGACGAGGCAGAGGATATCATAGCCATCGAGATTAACCCTCGTGTTTCTAGATCTTCAGCGCTAGCTTCTAAAGCTACAGGATATCCAATCGCAAAGATTGCCACGAAATTGGCTATTGGCTACACGCTTGATGAATTACAGAATCAGATTACAGGTACGACATCAGCCTTATTCGAGCCCACATTGGATTACGTTATCGTAAAAATTCCGAGATGGAACTTTGATAAATTCGAAGGTGCTGACCGATCTCTAGGACTTCAAATGAAATCGGTAGGAGAGGTAATGGGTATCGGAAGAAGCTTTCAAGAAGCCTTGCACAAAGCTACCCAGTCGCTTGAGATCAAGCGCAATGGCCTAGGAGCTGATGGTAAAGGGTACACGAACTACGATGAAATTATACAGAAACTTACGGTAGCCAGTTGGGACCGTGTTTTCGTCATTTACGATGCGATTCAACTAGGTATTCCGTTAGAACGAATTCATGAGATTACTAAAATTGACCGCTGGTTCTTGCGTCAATACGAGGAACTCTATCTTCTAGAAAAAGAAATCTCTAAACATACCATTGACACCCTTAATCGCGAATTACTTCTTGAGGCAAAACAAAAAGGGTTTGCAGATCGTCAGATTGCACATATGCTTGATTGTCTTGAAAGCCAGGTTTATCAAAAGCGTGAAGACCTTGGAGTGAAACGCGTATATAAATTGGTAGATACCTGTGCGGCTGAGTTTGAAGCTCAAACTCCCTACTATTACTCGACCTTCGAGGCAAGTCTTAGAAACGCTGACGGAGAAACTTATGTTTCTAATGAATCTGTAGTGACCGACCGCAAGAAAGTAGTTGTTTTAGGATCGGGTCCGAACCGTATTGGTCAAGGAATTGAATTTGATTATTGTTGTGTTCACGGAGTTCTAGCCGCTGCTGAGTGTGATTACGAGACCATCATGATTAACTGTAACCCAGAGACGGTTTCAACCGATTTTGATACGGCTGATAAATTATATTTCGAGCCTATTTTCTGGGAACACATCTATGACATTATTAAGCACGAAAAGCCTGAAGGTGTCATTGTTCAATTAGGAGGTCAAACGGCACTAAAACTAGCAGAAAAATTAGAGCGATACGGTGTGAAGATTATCGGAACAAGCTTCTCTGCTCTTGATTTAGCAGAAGACCGAGGTAGTTTCTCTACGCTTCTAAAAGATAATAACATTCCTTACCCTAAGTTTGGTGTAGCTGAAAATGCAGAAGAGGCTTTACAGCTTGCGGATGAGTTAGGATTTCCACTTCTAGTACGACCTTCATATGTACTTGGAGGACAGGGAATGAAGATTGTGATCAATAAGAAAGAATTAGAGGCTCACGTGGTTGATTTGCTTCGTAGCATCCCAAATAACAAGTTGCTTTTAGATCATTATTTAGATGGAGCTATTGAAGCTGAGGCGGATGCTATTTGCGATGGTGAAGATGTCTACATTATCGGTATTATGGAGCATATAGAACCTTGTGGTATTCACTCAGGAGACTCGAATGCTACGCTACCTCCCTTCAATCTAGGAGAGTTTGTAATGCAGCAGATTAAGGATCATACACGAAAGATTGCTCTAGCGCTTAATACGGTTGGATTAATCAATATTCAATTCGCCGTTAAAGATGATACGGTATACATCATTGAGGCGAATCCACGTGCCTCAAGAACGGTTCCTTTCATTTCAAAGGCGTATGGAGAGCCCTATGTGAACTATGCGACCAAAGTGATGCTCGGCGAAAAGAAGATCAGTGACTTCAATTTTAATCCACAATTAAATGGTTACGCGATCAAGCAGCCCGTATTCTCGTTCAATAAATTCCCAAATGTCAATAAGAATTTGGGTCCTGAAATGAAAAGTACTGGAGAGAGTATTCTGTTTATCGATGATCTTAAGGATGACGCTTTCTACGACTTATACACCCGTAGAAAAATGTATCTATCGAAATAAGAAATTCTTTTCAAGAATAACGTTAAAGAGACCAGTCGTGGTGAAAAATACCCGGCTGGTCTTTTCTTTCGTAGGTGTGTGATCCAAAAAAATCCCTTTGCGCTTGTACCATATTCACCGGTAAATCTGAACAGTGTAACGTGTCATAGTAACTAAGACTACTTGAAAGCGTTCCGATAGGTAAGGCATTTTTCACGCCCGATAAAACGAGTTCTCTTAGCCCTTCAACAGCTTCGGATAAGGCTGATTTAAAGTGAGAAGACTCAAACAAATGTAGGATAGATTCATTTTCAAAACTGGTTGCCAAATCACCTAACATTCTCGATTGAATAATACATCCTCCGCGCCAAAGCTTAATGATACTTAACAGGTCGATTTGATAATCATAAACCTTAGAGGCTTCACTAATTTGTTGTAATCCTTGAGCATATGCGATGGCAAAGCTTGCGTACAATGCCTTTTCTGCTTGTTCAACCAGTGTGTTGAAATCAATCTTTTCTGGATGAGGCTTATTGCCTGATAGTTGAACTCTTAATTCTTTTAAGGCTGACAAGGCTCGTTGACTAACGGCCATATCAATGCTGGGTATCGCGATTCCTAGGTCCATGGCGTTTTGAGAGGTCCATTTGCCTGTACCCTTTTGTTTTGCCTTATCTAAAATATTGTCGACGAGTTCCCCCTTTCCTTCAGGGTCTTTCGTTCCTAAAATAGCTGCAGTTATTTCAATTAAGAAAGAGGATAATCTTCCTTTTTGATAGCTATCAAATGCCATCTTTACTTCTGCGTTGGAGAATCCGTAAGATCTGAAAAGCGCGTAGACTTCTGCAATACTCTGCATGATGGCATATTCAATACCATTATGAACCATTTTTACGTAGTTGCCTGCACCAGATCGTCCGACATAAGAAACGCAGGGCTCGCTCTCGTATTTTGCTGTAATTGCTTCGAAAATGGGGGCCACCCTTTCGTAGGCTTCAAAATCACCTCCAGGCATAATACTCGGTCCCTTTCGTGCTCCTTGAGCACCACCAGAAACACCCGTTCCTAAAAACAGTAGCCCTTTACTGTTCAGAAACTGTTCACGTCGTTCAGTGTCAAGAAAATGACTATTACCCCCGTCAATAATTAAATCACCTTTATCGAGTTTAGGAACCAATGATTCGATCACCTGATCAACAATAGCTCCAGCAGGCACTAAAAGCATGATGGTTCTGGGTGAGGTAAGGCTTGCAAGAAACTCATCAGTGGATGTAAACGCTTCAAGCTGGTGACCTTCTAAACGCTCCGCTTTCATAGCACTAACTTGTTTCGGGTCAAGATCTAAACCACTAACTTGAAATCCGTGATCTGCAACATTGAGCAGTAGATTTCGTCCCATAACACCTAATCCAATTAAACCGAAACTTGATTTATTCATAGTTATTCACTTTAAATTCTAAAACGAAATTAAGGATGTATATTCGCCTTGTCGCAAAAATCGAATAATTCTGACCAATTAAAAAGCGTTTATGTCATTCACGAAGGCCGATTCTCAATTAATTGTTCTATTTGGAGCATCGGGTGATCTTACTTCAAGAAAATTAATTCCAGCGTTAATCCGTCTATTCGACAGCGATTTAATCTCTCAAAATACTCGCATACTTGGAGTAGGTAGAAGTCTTTTTTCAAACGAGGAATTTGCCGCTAAGGTGCTTCTCGAGAACGAACACCTTACGAAGGATACTCGCAAGACAAGTTTCGACAAATACGCCGAACGGTTTTTATACTTCACTCTAGAAAAGGACTATCTCGATGATTATACGGCCTTGTCAAAAAAGGTATTTGAAATCGATCAGACTTTTTCGCTAGGGGGTAAATATTTGTTCTATTGTTCAACACCTCCCAACCTATATGAATCGATCGCTGAGCGATTGAAGGCAGTAGGATTGTTAGATGATCACAAAGAGTCAACTTCATTTCGACGGTTGGTGGTTGAAAAGCCCTTTGGTTATAGTTTAGAAACGGCTAAAGCGATTAATGAAGGTTTGCATCGATACTTTGAGGAGGAGCAAATCTTCAGAATTGATCATTATCTCGGCAAGGAAACCGTTCAAAACCTTTTGGTAACTCGATTTTCGAATTCGATTTTTGAACCGCTTTGGAATTCCAAATACATAGAGCGTGTCGAGATTACCAATGCAGAAGCTGATGGTGTTGCACTCAGGGGTGGTTATTACGATCATACAGGAG
>JAYPSS010000081.1:0-6658 GCA_038133115.1 Flavobacteriaceae bacterium
TTTGTAGCCCGTAGGGGAATCGAACCCCTGTTACCAGGATGAAAACCTGGCGTCCTAACCCCTAGACGAACGGGCCATTTCTAGCCTAAATTGCGGACGCAAAAATACAACTATTTTTAAGTCTCGCAAACCTAGTATTTACTTTTTTAATAAGCCTTAGCAAACAGTACTCTTCCCTTAGAAGGTTTACCGCTGTAAATACAACTTCCCTCCTCTATCTTCTGATCGAGAGGAATGCAGCGAATGGTAGCTTTAGTCTCTTCCTTTATACGATCTTCAGTCTCTGCTGTACCATCCCAATGGGCAGAAATAAATCCACCTTTTTGCTCAAGAACCTCCTTAAAAGTATCGTAATCTTCTACCTCGGTTATATTTTCTGAACGGTGATTTAGCGCTTTTGTCCAAAGATTAACTTGAATCTCATCTAATAATTTAACCACCAAATCACTAATTCCGTCGGCAGCGACGGTCTCTTTCGTCAAGGTATCTCTACGTGCAAGTTCATAAGTTCCGTTTTCTAGATCTCTTGGGCCAATAGCAATTCGCAAAGGCACACCTTTCAATTCGTACTCATTGAACTTAAAGCCTGGCTTATGCGTATCTCTATTATCATACTTCACCGATATCCCCTTCGAACGCAGTTCTTTTACTAAGCCTTCTACATGTGCATTCAGCTGATTCAACTGTTCTTCTCCCTTGTAAATAGGAACAATCACTACTTGCGTAGGCGCCAATTTAGGAGGAAGTACAAGTCCATGATCATCACTATGAGTCATAATCAGCGCTCCCATTAGACGAGTTGAAACTCCCCAAGAGGTCGCCCAAACATACTCTTGTCCACCTTCTTTGGTAGCGTATTTAACATCAAAGGCTTTGGCAAAATTCTGACCTAAGAAGTGTGAAGTACCTGCTTGTAGTGCCTTTCCGTCTTGCATCAGTGCCTCGATACAATACGTCTCCTCTGCCCCAGCAAACCGTTCACTTTCAGACTTTAATCCCTTAATTACTGGCATTGCCATGAAAGATTCAGCAAACTCAGCATAAACATTATTCATTTTCTCTGCCTCGGCAAGCGCCTCTTCACGAGTTGCATGAGCTGTGTGCCCTTCTTGCCATAAAAATTCGGCAGTTCTCAAGAATAATCGCGTTCTCATTTCCCAACGAACCACATTGGCCCACTGATTATAAAGAAGTGGTAGATCACGATACGATTGAATCCATTTGCGGTACGTATCCCATATAATGGTTTCAGAAGTAGGTCTAACGATGAGTTCTTCTTCTAATTTAGCATCTTCATCTACAACGATTCCGCTACCGTCCTCTGCATTTTTAAGTCGATAATGTGTAACAACCGCACACTCTTTAGCGAACCCTTCAACATGAGAGGCTTCTTTCGATAAATAAGACTTTGGAATGAAGATCGGAAAGTAAACATTCTCATGACCCGTATCCTTAAACATCTGGTCTAAGGCTTGTTGCATCTTCTCCCAGATAGCGAAACCGTATGGTTTAATCACCATACAACCCCTAACCCCTGAGTTTTCTGCTAGGTCAGCCTTAACTACTAACTCGTTATACCACTTTGAATAATCTTCTGCTCTAGAAGTTAGATTTTTCCCCATGCTATTTTTTTTGGCACAATCATTGCCTTTGTAAAGGCGGGTAAAACTAATTAAATTTATAGATATGAAAGTGCGTTTAGACAAAAGTACCGGCAGAAAAGGAGGTTATCAAATGATAACGGGATTAATTGCAGTTGCAGTAGGCTTGAGTCTAAATTCGTGCATTGCCTATTACCCGGTTTCTTATTATCAAACCGAAAGATCTGGAATGCGCGTCCAATATGCGCAATCTCCTGACTCACAGGCAGGACAGTTTTACACCTCTTACTTTGCAGATAAAGCTGCTGCGCTGGCAGAAGATTATGAATTAACTGACATAGATTCGTACCAGAGCGGATCAAATAATTATGCCGGATGGGGTGAAAACACCGATCGTGTTCAAATCACCATCAACCAGTGGGGCTCAGGATTTAATAATCCGTATTATGATTTTTATTGGAATCCCGCGTGGAATATGAACTGGGGATGGAACAACCCTTGGGTATACAACCAATGGAATCGCCGATTTATTGACCCTTGGGGAAATTGGGGTTACCAGACCTGGGGTTGGAATTCTTGGAATCTGTGGAATCGTCCTTACTACTATGGATACCCCGTTTATGGCGGTTTCGTGTACGTTCCTAATCAACGCTTCTACAAAAGCAGTCGATTCTACCGGGTGAATAGCCGCAGGTACCGCAATGAACGAAGTACCCTTCGAACTCCCAGTTACATCGCCAATCGAGGGCGTTCAAATCAGGGTAATGTCAGAAGCAGCATTTTAAATACAACTCCTGCTCCGAGCCAGAGAACCTTAGTAAATCAAGTAAGCCGAACACTCAGAACGACCACTTCAGATGAGGTTCGAAGATCAAATAACTACAACTCTAGCCGCACAACCACACAGAGAACTTTTTCACGCACCCCGACCAATCGTGCAACAAATAATGTGCGTTCTACCCATACCAGGAGTTCCAGTAATGTTAGGGCAAGTCGACCTGCGAGTAATTCAAGCAGTAGTTCAAGAAGTAGTGGTTCAAGAAGTTCTTCGGGGCGCTCAAATTCGAGAGGGAACAACTAATTTAGCGCCATGATTTATCGAGTACTTTTTATTGCCCTGCTAGCGTCGGGTTACGCTGCAGCTCAAACAAGCGATGACGTTTACAGATATCTTCAGAGTGGATCGCTGGGTTCTGCCAGAGCGCAAGCACTAGGTGGAGCTTCTGGATTTTTAAAAGGAGATCTCTCTTCAGTGTTGACCAATCCTGCGGCAGGAGCGCTTTTTGACTACGGTGCTTTCTCTAGTAGCTTATTCCTCGGAGCAGTAGGTAATACGGCAACCACGGGAGATTTAACAAACCCAAAAAGAAGAGGAGAAGCCTCTATCAATCAAGCCGGAGGAATTTTGGTGTTTGTGACTGAAGAAAGTGACTGGAATAAAATTGCATTAGGCTTCACCTATCAACAAGAGAATAGTTATTCTGGAAATTTAAAAGCAGCAGGCCTAGCAGATTCTGGTATGGATCAGTATTTCACCGCCTTAGCCAGCAATCAAATCTCTGAAAATATCTTAGCATATCAGAATGAATACATCGAAGATGCGTACTTAAGAGTAGGCGCCGAAAGTGGCTTTGCAGCTCAACAAACCCTATTAGCCCTTTATGGGGGATTATTAGGCCTTAACGAAGGAGTCTTCTCTTCAAATGCACAATACACCTCAATTTTTCAAAAGTTCGAATCTCGAAGTAAGGGTAGAAAAGACGCGTACACGATCCACGGTTCTGCGAGCTATAAAGAGCAATGGTTATTAGGTGCTAGTCTTTCCATTCACGAATTATCCTTTGAAAGATTCACTTATCTAGATGAAGAAGGATACTCTACAGAATCGGCAGTCACCTCAAGTCTTTTTGACAACTACCTCTTTACTGAAGGTATTGGTGTATCCGCGAATTTTGGTCTCTTGTGGCAACCCAGCACCCAATTCGGATTAGGAGTAAGTTATAAAACTCCTACTTGGTTTACGATGAGTGATCGAAGCGCACAACGTTTTGACACAGATAACCGTCTTGAGGACATCTCCTATATCAATTTCGGGATTATCAACGTTTACGACGATTATACCATGAAGCTGCCATCGTCACTGACCCTAAATTCAAAAGTAGTCTTGAGCCAGCCGCTCACTTTCTTAATCGATTATCAGCGCCAGAATTATGGAGATGCTCAACTATTACCAAACAACGATCCAGCATTTAATATTCAAAATGTAGCATTGGCAAGTACTTTCAGTACGGTTGAGAGCTATCGAATGGGTTTAGAGTACACCACCCAACGTTACAATGCTCGGATAGGTTACGGCAACACCTCTTCGCCATACATCAATAGTAATCTCGGTGAACGTAAAGATTATGGATTAGGCTTCGGTTTAAATTATGGTCCTAATCACATTGATTTCGGATTGTCATATTCAACCTTAAGCGATACCGTATTTTTCTTCGATCAAATCCTTCCCAATGCGGCCGAAGTGCAAAACAATCGTTTTAGAGCGAATGTGACTTATACCTTCTCGCTTTAGGGCCTAAATAGCTATCTTTGCAGCCTTAATTTTATTCGAAGATGAACGACGAGTTGAACGATCACGATCATTTAAGTGCCTCAAGACAGACGCCACTCAAAGCCGATGCCTTTGTACTTTCTGAAGAAGAAAAGATCGAGAAGATCAAAGAACATGTTGCGGCCATTTTAGACATTCTAGGAATGGATCTGACCGATGACAGTTTAAAAGGCACACCTAAACGCGTAGCTAAAGCCTATGTCAAAGAAATCTTTGGGGGTTTGAATCCCGAGAGAAGACCTAGCGCATCTACCTTCGAAAACAAGTATGAATACGAAGAAATGCTAGTTGAAAAAAACATAACCCTTTACTCAACCTGCGAGCATCACCTTCTTCCTATCATTGGAAAAGCACACATCGCCTACATCTCCAACGGAAACGTAGTCGGCCTTTCTAAGATGAATCGAATTGTAGATTACTACGCCAAGCGTCCGCAAGTACAAGAACGATTAACCCTTCAAGTAATTGAAGAATTACAACGCATCTTAAAAACTGAAAATGTGGCCTGTATCATTGATGCGAAACACCTTTGCGTCAACTCCAGAGGAATTAGCGACGTGGCAAGTAGCACGGTTACTGCCGAATATGGAGGTGTTTTTAAAACTAATGAAACGTTAAGAAAAGAGTTCTTATCTTATATTCAATTAGAAACTGAATTCTAATGCAACCCTTATACCACAAACATTCACTAAAAGTTTTCAATTCTTTAAGCCGAAAAAAAGAGGTCTTTACCCCTATCAAAGAGGGTTATGTAGGCCTTTATGTTTGTGGACCCACGGTATATAGCAACGTACACCTAGGTAATTGTCGAACCTTTATGTCGTTCGATACCATTTACCGTTACCTTCTTCATTTAGGGTATAAAGTACGGTACGTTCGAAATATTACTGATGCCGGACACCTTGAAAACGATACAGACGCAGGTGAAGATAAGATTGCGAAGAAAGCCAAATTAGAACAGATTGAACCGATGGAGGTGGTTCAAAAATATACAGTCGATTTTCATCGTACCCTAGAACACTTCAATTTGCTCCCTCCTTCTATCGAACCTACAGCGACTGGACACATTATTGAGCAAATCGAAATCATCAAAGAAATTCTTGATAAAGGGTTTGCCTATGAGGTAAACGGGTCAGTGTATTTCGATGTTCAAAAATTCAATGAATCAAACGACTACGGTAAATTAAGCGGGCGAAGCATTGAAGACATGGTAGCCAATACACGAGCACTTCAAGGACAGTCTGAGAAAAAGAATCCTCAAGATTTTGCGCTTTGGAAGAAAGCGGAGCCCACTCATATCATGCGCTGGCCGTCACCTTGGGGCGATGGGTTTCCTGGATGGCACATTGAGTGTACCGCAATGAGCACCAAATATCTTGGAGAACAATTCGATATTCACGGTGGTGGTATGGATTTAAAATTCCCTCATCACGAATGTGAAATTGCACAAGCAGAGGCTAGTAAAGGTAAATCACCAGTAAATTACTGGCTTCATGCAAACATGTTGACTTTGAATGGAAAGAAAATGTCCAAGTCAACAGATAACAATATCTATCCGAGTGAGCTCTTCAGTGGTGAGAATAAGCTTTTCTCTAAACCATTTTCGGCTGCTGTTCTGAGATTCTTCATGTTGCAAGCCCACTATACCAGCGTACTTGACTTAAGTGAAGAAGCCTTAGATGCTGCAGAAAAAGGATACTTCAGGTTATTAGAGTCATTCAGTACTCTCGAAGGCTTAGGTTCAAAAGAAGGTATTGAAAACGATCCTGGCATCGAACAATGGGTCAATCGTTGTTATGAGGCAATGAATGATGATTTCAATACGCCTATTCTTATCGCACAACTATTCGAAGGAGTAAAAATTATCAATCTGGTTAACGACCAAAAGAAGAGGGTATCGAATGATGACTTGAGTTTAATTGGTCAAACGATGAAAACGTTCTTCTTCGATGTATTGGGATTATTTGATAGCCGAAACTCAGACGCAAAGCAAGAAGGGCAACTAAAAGGTCTAGTTGAATTGTTATTAAAGGAGCGTTCTGAAGCAAGAGCTCGAAAAGATTTCAAACGATCTGATGAAATCAGAGATGCCATAGAAGCACTAGGGATAAGGTTGAAAGATACCAAAGATGGTACTACCTTTAGTCTATAGTGAAACGTTTATTTAGCCTTCCATTTATTCTACTTATTCGAGTATATCAGCTACTCATCTCTCCCCTAACTCCGGCGAGTTGTCGATTTACCCCAACGTGTTCAAGCTATAGTATTGAAGCTTTAAAAAAACACGGACCATTCAAAGGTGGTTGGCTAGCGATAAAAAGAATATCAAGTTGTCATCCTTGGGGAAAAAGCGGATACGATCCTGTTCCCTGAGCCATACTTTTAGGCTATATTAGACCAAAATTAACTTATGACTTTACTTGGTATTATCTGGAATCCTGAGGAT
>JAYPSS010000082.1:0-6640 GCA_038133115.1 Flavobacteriaceae bacterium
TGCGTAGCTTCGACTCGATCGACAACGCTCCTGAAGAGAAAGAACGTGGTATTACTATTAACACTTCACACGTAGAGTATTCTACTGCAAACCGTCACTATGCTCACGTTGACTGTCCAGGTCACGCGGATTACGTAAAGAACATGGTAACTGGTGCTGCACAGATGGACGGTGCGATCTTAGTAGTAGCTGCTACTGATGGTCCTATGCCACAAACTCGTGAGCACATCCTTCTTGGTCGTCAGGTAGGTATTCCTCGTATCGTTGTATTCATGAACAAAGTGGATATGGTTGATGACGAAGAGCTACTTGAGCTAGTTGAGATGGAAGTTCGTGAGCTTTTATCATTCTATGAGTATGATGGTGACAACGGACCTGTAATCATGGGTTCTGCACTAGGTGCTCTTAACGGCGAGCAAAAATGGGTTGATACAGTTATGGAGCTTATGGAAGCAGTAGATAACTGGATTGAACTTCCTGCTCGTGACGTAGATAAGCCATTCCTAATGCCTATCGAAGACGTATTTACAATTACAGGTCGTGGTACTGTTGCTACAGGTCGTATTGAAACTGGTGTTGCTAACACTGGAGACCCTGTAGAGATCATCGGTATGGGAGCTGAAAAACTTACTTCAACAATCACTGGGGTAGAGATGTTCCGTAAGATCCTAGATCGTGGAGAAGCTGGTGATAACGTAGGTTTATTACTTCGTGGTATTGAGAAATCTGATATCAAGCGTGGTATGGTAATTTGTAAGCCTGCTTCAGTTAAGCCACACGCTAAATTCAAAGCTGAGGTTTATATCCTTAAGAAAGAAGAAGGTGGACGTCACACTCCATTCCACAACAACTACCGTCCTCAGTTCTACGTTCGTACAACTGACGTAACAGGTAACATTAACCTGCCTGACGGAGTTGAGATGGTAATGCCAGGTGATAACCTTACTATTACTGTTGACCTTATTCAACCAATCGCATTAAGCGTTGGTCTACGTTTCGCTATCCGTGAAGGTGGTAGAACTGTAGGTGCAGGACAGGTAACTGAAATTCTAGACTAAGTTCTAGTTTACAATAGTGTATGCGCTAAAGGGTGTCCTGATTAAGGATACCTTTTAGTGTACATACAAACGGGTGTAGCTCAGTTGGTAGAGCACTGGTCTCCAAAACCAGGTGTCGGGAGTTCGAGTCTCTCCTCCCGTGCAAGTATTACGAGGCTTTGCCTCAATTATAGACGAAGAAAAGATGATTAATTATATCAAAGAATCAGTAGAGGAATTAAAGAACCACGTTTCTTGGCCAACACGTCAAGAATCATCTAGCCTTATGGTTACTGTTGCAGTGTTCTCAATCCTTTTTGCCCTATTGACTTGGGGGGTAGACTCTGTTTTCAGCCGCTTGATTCAGGTATACTTTAGTTTGATTAAATAATAACGAAGCACAACGATGTCAGAGGTACTTGAAAAGAAATGGTATGTGGTTCGTGCGGTAAGCGGACAAGAAAATAAGATCAGTGGTTACATCCAAACGGAGATTGAGCGTCAAGGTTTGAGTGATTACTTAGATGAAGTTCTTGTTCCTACTGAAAAGGTAGTACAGATTCGTAACGGTAAAAAGATTCAAAAAGAACGTATTTATTTCCCTGGTTACATCATGATCAAAGCGAATCTAGGAGGTGAGATGGTTCACGTTATTCGTTCGATCACCAACGTAATTGGATTTTTAGGTGAAACCAAAGGAGGTGATCCTGTGCCATTACGTAAGTCTGAAGTAAATCGAATGCTAGGTAAAGTGGATGAGTTATCACTTAATGCTGATGATGTTGCTATTCCATTTGTACTTGGTGAAACGGTTAAGGTGGTTGATGGTCCTTTCAATGGTTTCAATGGAACCATTGAGAAAATCAACGAAGAAAAGCGCAAACTTGAGGTGATGGTTAAGATTTTTGGTAGAAGAACACCTCTTGAATTAAGCTATTTACAAGTAGAGAAAATATAAATGTTACATAATTGCTCAGTTGTATCGCTTCCAACCATGCAACGGCAAACGATTAATTATTAATTATGGCAAAAGAAATAGGTAAAGTAGTTAAGCTACAAGTTAGGGGAGGTGCTGCGAACCCATCGCCACCGGTTGGACCCGCCTTAGGTGCCGCAGGTGTAAACATCATGGAGTTCTGTAAGCAGTTTAATGCTAGAACTCAGGATAAGCCTGGTAAAGTTTTACCAGTAGTTATCACGGTTTACACGGATAAGTCTTTCGACTTTGTGGTAAAAACACCTCCGGCGGCCGTTCAGCTATTGGAAGCAGCAAAAGTTAAAAAAGGTTCAGGTGAACCAAATCGTTCTAAAGTTGCTTCGGTTACTTGGGATCAAATCAAAGGAATTGCAGAAGACAAAATGGTAGATTTAAATGCCTTCACTGTCGAGTCTGCGATGATGATGATTGCTGGTACAGCAAGATCTATGGGTATCAAAGTTTCTGGAACTAAACCTTTTTAATAAACGACTGACGTAATGGGAAAATTGACAAAAAAACAAAAAGAAGCTAGAGCACTTATTGATAGTTCTAAGCTTTACTCACTTACCGAAGCCGCAGCTTTAGTTAAAGAGATTACCAAAGCAAATTTTGATGCATCTGTTGATTTAGCAGTACGACTTGGAGTAGATCCACGTAAAGCTAATCAAATGGTTCGTGGTGTTGTTACCCTACCTCACGGTACCGGTAAAGACGTTCGTGTTTTAGCACTAGTAACGCCTGATAAAGAAGCCGAGGCTAAAGAAGCCGGAGCTGATTATGTTGGTTTAGATGAGTATCTAGACAAAATTAAATCAGGTTGGACAGATGTTGACGTGATCATCACTATGCCTGCTGTTATGGGTAAATTAGGACCTTTAGGTCGTGTATTAGGACCTCGTGGTCTAATGCCAAACCCAAAAACAGGAACGGTTACTATGGATGTCGCTAAAGCGGTAACTGAAGTTAAATCAGGTAAAATTGACTTTAAAGTAGATAAAGCGGGTAACGTTCACGCTGCAATCGCAAAGGTTTCATTTGAAGCTGATAAGATCGCAGATAACGCTAAAGAGCTTTTAGATACCTTAAATCGAATGAAGCCTGCTGCTGCTAAAGGGGTTTACATGAAGAGTGTCCATATTTCTTCAACGATGAGTCCGAGTATTCCACTTGACCCAAAAGCCATTTAAGTACTTAAGAACTTACGACATGACTAGAGAAGAAAAAGCACTAGCTATAGAACAACTTAAAGAGAAGTTAGCATCAAGCACTACGATTTATCTTACTGATATTTCAGGTTTAGATGCGGCTACTACTGCTGATTTAAGAAGATCTTGCTTCAAGGCAAATATTTCACTTACAGTAGTTAAGAACACATTGCTTGCAAAGGCAATGGAGGCTTCAGATAAGGATTTTGGTGATTTAACTACCATTCTTAAAGGTGAAACCTCAATGATGATTGCTGAGGCTGGTAACGGTCCTGCAAAATTGATTAAAAATTTCAGAAAGAAATCAAAGAAGCCCGTTTTAAAAGGAGCTTACATTGAAGAATCGGTTTACATCGGTGACGACCTACTTGATACGCTGGTTAGCATCAAGTCTAAGGAAGAACTTATCGGTGATATCATTACGCTTCTTCAGAGCCCAGCGAAAAACGTTGTATCTGGTCTTAAATCAGGTGGCGGTAAGCTTGCGGGTATTATTCAAACCCTTTCTGAACGATAATTCGTACGCACTCAATACACAATATTTTAAACTTTATTAAACGATAGAAAAATGGCAGATTTAAAAGATTTCGCAGAACAACTGGTTAACCTAACTGTAAAAGAGGTTAATGAATTAGCTAACATCCTTAAGGAGGAGTACGGTATCGAGCCTGCAGCTGCTGCTGTAGCTGTTGCTGGTCCTGCTGCTGGTGGTGGAGATGCTGCTGGTGCAGAAGAAAAGTCAGAATTTGACGTAATTCTTAAGTCAGCAGGTGCTTCTAAACTTGCGGTTGTTAAGCTTGTAAAAGAATTAACAGGTCTTGGACTGAAAGAAGCTAAAGAAGTAGTTGACGGAGCTCCAAAACCAGTGAAAGAAGGTGTTTCTAAAGACGAAGCTGAAGGTATCAAAAAATCTCTTGAAGAGGCTGGTGCTGAGGTTGAGCTTAAGTAATACTTCCATAGCTTATTAGGCAAAGGTCTATCCAACGAAAGTTGGTTAGACCTTCGCCTGTTTTAAACAACCTAGGTTGTTAGGGCCTTTGAAATAAGGTCGACTTATAATACTTTTTTTGACTATAAATTGTCCGTTAGATGGTTACAAAACAAACCGAAAGAGTACATTTCGCATCTGCAAAGAGCATTCCTGAATATCCAGATTTCTTAGATATTCAAATCAAATCCTTTCAAGATTTCTTTCAATTAGAAACTAAGTCGGACGCTAGAGGTAATGAAGGTCTTTTTAACACCTTCATGGAGAACTTTCCAATTACAGACACAAGAAACCAATTTGTTCTTGAGTTTTTGGATTATTTCGTTGATCCACCCCGTTACAACATTCAAGAGTGTATCGAGAGAGGGCTTACCTACAGTGTGCCGCTAAAAGCACGTTTAAAACTTTATTGTACTGACCCAGAGCACGAAGACTTCGAGACGATTGTTCAGGATGTTTATTTAGGGACTATTCCTTACATGACACCTTCTGGAACCTTTGTGATTAACGGTGCAGAGCGCGTGATTGTTTCTCAACTTCACCGTTCTCCTGGTGTATTCTTTGGTCAATCGGTTCACGCTAACGGAACCAAATTATATTCAGCCCGTATTATTCCTTTTAAAGGATCATGGATTGAATTTGCTACGGATATCAATGGCGTTATGTACGCTTATATTGATCGTAAAAAGAAATTACCGGTTACTACGCTCTTTAGAGCTATCGGTTACGAACGCGATAAGGACATTCTTGAAATTTTTGATCTCTCTGAGGAGGTTAAGGTATCGAAGACTGGCCTTAAGAAAGTTCTTGGTCGTAAACTTGCTGCTCGTGTATTAAATACTTGGCACGAAGATTTCGTGGATGAGGATACAGGAGAGGTAGTATCGATTGAGCGTAACGAGATCGTTTTAGATCGTGATACGATTTTAGAGAAGGAGCACTTTGATATGATTGTTGAGGCTGATGTGAAAACGATTCTTCTTCACAAGGAAAACAACGCTCAAGCTGAATACGCAATTATTCACAATACCCTACAAAAAGACCCAACAAACTCTGAAAAAGAAGCTGTTGAGCATGTTTATCGTCAATTGAGAAATGCCGAGCCGCCAGATGAGGAAACCGCTCGTGGTATTATCGATAAACTATTCTTTTCTGATCAACGTTATAATCTTGGAGAAGTAGGTCGTTATAGAATGAACAAGAAGTTAGGTCTTGATATTGAGATGGATAAGCAAGTCTTAACTAAAGAAGATATTATTACTATCATTAAGTATCTGATCGAGTTGATTAACTCTAAGGCAGAGATTGATGATATCGATCACCTTTCAAACCGTCGTGTAAGAACCGTCGGAGAACAACTTTCACAACAGTTCGGGGTTGGTTTAGCTCGTATGGCTAGAACCATTAGAGAACGAATGAACGTTCGTGACAACGAAGTGTTTACTCCTATTGACCTGATCAATGCGAAAACACTTTCGTCGGTGATTAACTCGTTCTTTGGAACGAATCAGCTTTCTCAGTTTATGGATCAAACGAATCCACTTGCTGAGATTACGCACAAGCGTAGATTATCTGCCTTAGGGCCTGGTGGTCTTTCACGTGAGCGTGCTGGTTTCGAGGTTCGTGACGTTCACTATACGCATTACGGTAGATTATGTCCGATTGAGACTCCTGAAGGTCCAAACATTGGTCTTATTTCATCGATGTCGGTATTCTCTAAGGTGAATACCATGGGATTCCTTGAGACTCCTTACCGTAAAGTTGAAAAAGGAAAAGTAGACTTATCAGGTTTCACATATTTAAGTGCAGAGGAAGAAGAGGAGCGTTTAATAGCGCAGGCTAACATTCCGATGAAAGCTGACGGAACCATCGAAGCCGATAAAGTAATCGCACGTATGGAGGGTGATTTCCCTGTAGTTTCTCCAGAAGAAATTCACTACACGGATGTGGCACCTAACCAGATTGCTTCCATTTCAGCATCGCTAATTCCTTTCCTTGAGCACGATGATGCAAACCGTGCACTGATGGGATCGAACATGATGCGTCAGGCGGTACCACTACTACGTCCTGAATCTCCAATTGTTGGAACTGGTTTAGAACGTCAAGTTGCTAAAGACTCGAGAGTACTGATTAATGCAGAGGGTGACGGTGTTGTTGAATACGTAGACGCAGAGCGTATCGTTATCAAGTACACTAAGACAGATGAAGAGCGATTAGTTTCTTTTGATGAAGATGAGAAAGAGTACAACCTGATTAAATTCAGAAAGACGAACCAAGGATCGAGTATCAACCTGAAGCCGATCGTATCTCGTGGGGATCGTGTAGAAAGAGGTCAAGTACTTTGTGAGGGTTACGCAACTGAAAAAGGTGAACTTGCTTTAGGTAGAAACATGAAGGTTGCCTTCATGCCTTGGAAGGGTTACAACTTCGA
>JAYPSS010000083.1:0-6579 GCA_038133115.1 Flavobacteriaceae bacterium
GAGCAAATGAAAAGTTTGCTAGATTCATAGTCATGTTACATTACACTACCTACACCGAGGCTGATAGTGATCAGTGGGTAACCTTCGTTCACGGGGCAGGAGGTAGTTCGACGATTTGGTTTCGGCAGATTAGAGATTTCAAAAAGCATTTCAATGTTCTTTTATTGGATCTCAGAGGTCATGGAAATTCTAAATCGAATCTGGTTAAAGCCTTGCAGCGCTATACATTTGATTCAGTCACCGATGATATTATTGAAGTTTTAGATCATCTAGGTATTAAAAAATCTCACTTTATAGGGATTTCACTAGGTACTATTCTTATCCGAAATATCGAGGATCGATATCCAAATCGCATAAACGCGATGGTTCTTGGAGGTGCCATTGTAAAATTGGATTTTAGATCTCAATTACTGATGAAGCTAGGTAATTGGTTTAAGTCGATGATTCCTTATCTGTGGTTGTATCGATTCTTTGCCTTTATTATAATGCCCAATAAAAATCACAAAGAGTCTAGAAACCTTTTTGTTCGAGAGGCGAAGAAATTGTATCAGAAGGAATTCTTACGATGGTTTAAACTAACTGCAGATCTCAACCCACTTCTACGTTTTTATCGAGAAACTCGGTCTATGGTGCCAACACTCTATTTAATGGGTGAAGAGGATTACTTATTTCTCCCTCCGATAAGAGAATTAGTAGGTGCTAATCCATTAGCCGATCTTTTTGTAGTTGAAAAATGTGGTCACGTTGTAAATGTTGAACGACCACAGACTTTTAACGAAAAGGCACTCGAGTTTTTAAAAGGACTTTCTAGTTAAGAAGGCTACTCCACTTTTTGTGATTCATCGAAAGATAACGCTGGTATTTTCTCAGCTCGTCTAGAATTGCTTTGGTGTAATCACTAGGCAGGCTAGCATCATATTCTAAGCCCTTTAGGTAATACTGCAGATTTCTAACTAAAATCAAGGCAAATTGAACGATTTTGCCTTGCCCATGAAAACTAAGGTCTTTAGAAAGTGCATTGTGTATACTAGACTTCAACAGAATGCTATCACTGATTATATGATTGGATAGTTCTAGACTAAAGGACTTTAGTCGCGGCTGGCACGCAGAAGCCTGACTCACTTTTTCGGTGAGGTCGCAAATCGTAAGGGTTCGCTGATATAGGGTTCTTGATGCTAACATACCCTGTTAAAATTACTTTACTCTATATGGTTATGAATATATATTATAAGGTAATATTGTATATTAACTAATATAAATAAGGTATTTTAGTTAAAATATTTTGTTTTATAAGTAATGGATCGATTAGATAAAATTGATTGGCAAATACTGAAACAACTCCAGCAAAACGCTAAGACACCACAGTCTGCTATCGCGAAGGTTGTCGGCCTCAGTGCTCCTGCCGTAGCAGATCGAATTAGGCGTTTAGAAGATCGTGGTATTATTCAAGGTTATCAGCTCGCTATCGACTCTGAGCCTCTCGGTTATCAATTACATGCCATCATTCACCTTCGTGCTTTTGTGGGAATGCTTAAGCCATTTCTTGAAAAAGTTAAATCTTTAAGGGAGGTGCGCAATTGTTATCGAGTTACCGGGAATGAGAATATCATCATGGAGGTCGTATTGCGTGACCAAAGACACCTAGAAAAGCTAATTGATTTATTAATTTCGTATGGTGAAACTAGAACGCATATTGTTCTATCTCAAGTAATTAAAAATGCTCCGATACAGCGTCCACACTTTAATTAATCTTTTCTTGCTTACCTTTTGGTTGTCGGTAGTTTCCTGTCAGGATAAGCGATATCACGCTGAGACTACTCGTGTTAACTTAGATACTGTACCTGAGCACCTGCAAGCCGTTTATGAGTGGCAACGAAACAAGAATGATTATTTTTTAGACCCGAGTACTTCACCGCTTCGACCGAAAGAAAAAAAAAGATTTGACGGATTAGATTTCTTTACACCAACGAATGAATATCAGGTAAAGGCTCTTTTTCGAGAGGCGTTAAAAAAGGATACCATTCAATTGAAAACCACTACTAGTTCGGTTACGAATGAAATCGTTTACGGTAATTTATATTTTGAGTTAAATGATCTTAGTCATGTTTTACCGGTTTATCGTGAAGTTGATGCATCGGACGACTATGTCTTCTTACCGTTTACGGATTTAACGAATGGAGATCTTACCTACGGAGGAGGGCGTTATATCGATCTTATCTACCCCTTAAAGGATTCTGTTTTGATTGATTTTAATAAGGCCTATAATCCCTATTGTGCTTATAATCCGAAATACTCCTGTCCTTTAGTACCTAGTGCCAACCATCTTGAAACAATGATTTTGGCAGGGGAGAAGAGTTTTGATTTATTCAAGAAATAAAAAAGAGGGCAATTTGCCCTCTTTTAAAACTAAACTAAACTCAAATGTATATTGATTAGAAGCTGTATATGGCTGCTAGAACAAATGAAGATAAGCTATCGGTACTTCCACTATCATTTGCATAAAAGGCTTCAGAACCTTTATCTAATCTAAATTCTGGTTTGAATGTGAAGTTTCCACTTGAGTAACTTCCGGTTAGAGTTAATGAAGTGTTATCTAGTTCTCCGTCTCCAAGAATTCCTGCACCGTTATCTTTAAATATTTCGCCACGTAATCCTAAAGAGAAGTCGTCAGATAAACCAATCTGTGGATAGAGGGCAACACCTGAAAACTCAGCACCATCTGCTAATGATGCCTTTGAGGCGTTAATACCTAGGTAGAACCCACTAGATAAATCGAATCCTCCGGTATAGTCAATCTGAGTGTAATCCTCGCCTGCGAGAAGGTTCAGGTATTGACCGTATAAGCCAAGTTGAGCTCCGAACATATACTTGTCAAACGCTGATCCGTCTCCGGCACTATCAAAGTTACCCTCGGTATAGTCGGTTTGATTCATTACACCAAGCATTAATGAAATATCATCACTCAGTGCTGCATCTAATTTAAGACCAGTATGAGAGAAGGGGCCGTAAGAAAATAAATACGAAGTAGAATAGTTGAAATTAGCAGCCGGTGAAATCACTTCATAACCTAAGAAGGTGTTGAAGTTACCAAACGTCAGAGTTACACTATCACTCAAATTGTAATATACATATAGCTGATTGACGATGTTTGACGATCCTGATGAATTAAAAACAGCTTCAGTTCCGCGTGGTCCCATTACTAAATCTGCGACGAATCCGTGATCTTCTCCTTCATAAGCGAAAATAAGGTTGGCCATTCCCAATGAGAAGCCTGGTAAATTAGCGAATGAAGTACCAGGCGCATATTCGCTACTTCTAAAGTAGGTATCAACTGTTCCTGAAAGTGAGAAGGTTGGTTCGGTTTCTTGGGCCATAGCGATACTTGTTAAAGCTACAGCAGCTATTGTTAAAAATTTTTTCATGGTATTCGTTTTTTGATTTTTGATTATGATATTAATGTTGATTAAGTCTAAAGTCGGGATAAGCATCCATTCCGTGCTCATGAATATCGAGTCCTTCTAGCTCCTCTTTGCGCGAAACTCGAAGGCCCATTGTCTTTTTGATAACAAACAATATGATGAATCCGCAAACACTACAGAAAAGACCTGCCGCTCCAACTCCAGCTAGTTGAACCACAAACTGGTCGAATGAAGCCATAGAACCAAACAAACCTACGGCTAGCGTTCCCCAGATCCCTGTAATTAGGTGAACGGCGATCGCACCAACAGGGTCGTCTAATAATAATTTATCCAATAGACTTACAGCGAAAACAAGAATTATTCCTCCGATAAGACCAATAATTACAGCTTCGTTTGGCGACATTTGATCTGCCCCAGCGGTAATACTTACTAGACCACCAAGAATCCCATTTAAGAACATAGTTAAATCAAAATTCTTAAACTTCAGGTAAGAAATTATAAAAGCTGAAACACCACCAGCTGCAGCTGCTAAAGAGGTAGTTACAAGGGTTAAAGAAGTTAACTCGGGATCTGCTGATAAAACTGAACCACCGTTAAATCCAAACCATCCTAACCAAAGGATAAGCACCCCTGCAGTTGTAAAGGGTAGACTATGACCCGGGATCGCATTGGCCTGACCATCTTCGGTGTATTTTCCAATACGTGGGCCTAATAGATAAACAGCGATTAGGGCAGCCCATCCACCTACAGAGTGAACTAAAGTTGATCCAGCAAAATCATAGAATCCTTCAGCTTCTCCGTAGCTAAGGCTAGATAAAAATCCACCTCCCCATTGCCAAGAACCTACAATAGGATATACAAGACCTACATAAATAATAGTGAATAAGAAAAACGATTGAAGTTTAATGCGTTCTGCTACAGCACCAGATACGATAGTAGCAGCCGTAGCAGCAAACATTCCTTGAAACAAGAAATCAGTCCACCAGGTGTAGCCTCCACTAGCATATTCAGGAGTCATTCCTCCTTCTGGAGCCGCGATACCAAATCCAGCAAATTTGAAAAATCCAAAGTCTCCTTCTTCGAAGCCTGGATACATGAGATTAAAACCTCCAATGTAATAGAGAAGTAAACCGACAGTGATTATGAAAATATTTTTAAATAGAATGTTAACCGTGTTTTTTTGACGTGTTAAACCAATTTCGAGGAATGAGAATCCGAGGTGCATAAAGAATACAAGCCCCGTACATATCATCATCCAAATGTTATTAGCGGTAAATAATGCAGTTTCCATGTTTAAAATTTTAATTGATGATTAATTTATTCCTTCGTAGCCTTTCTCTCCTGTTCTAATGCGGAAAGCTTCTTCGACTGGGCTTACAAAAATCTTTCCATCCCCTACATCACCAGTTTTAGCGCTTTCAAGAATAGTCTTGATGGTAGTGTCAACGAATTCGTCAGTCACTACGATTGATAGGAATCGTCTTTGGATGTCAGAAGTAGAATATCTAATACCTCTGTAAACGTGTCCTTGTTTTTCATTACCAACACCAGTAACGTCCCAATAACTAAAGAAGACTACACCGACATCGTGTAATGCTTTCTTCACTTCGTCAAATTTTGACTTGCGAATGATTGCTTCAATTTTTTTCATGGTTTTTTCGATTTTGTTGCGGTAAATGTATAGAAATGAACAAAACACAATAAAAAATTCAGTGTTTTATTTAAATCTTTTCACATCTTTCAAATTTTTCACATTTAAAAGTGTGATATTCGAAAAAGGTCTAACTAGAAATTGTTAGAATCGTAAAAAATGAAGAAATGCTTATCGAATGATTCGATAGCCAATCACCAAAAATAGAATTCCGAAGAGGATGCTGCTAAAGGTGTACAAGGTATATGGCAAGTAGAGCTCCCGTTCTAATAGAGATAGTCCTTCTTTTGAAAAAGTGCTAAAAGTGGTAAAACCTCCACATAAGCCAGTAAGTAAAAAAAGCTGGAGTTGCCCTTGATCAGATTTATTGAGCAGGCCACTGAATAAACCGAGTAATAAGCATCCGATAAGGTTGGCGGTAAAGGTTCCCCATTGAAAATAAGCAACCTCTTTATTGAACGCTATTGAAAGTTGGTAGCGAAGAATACTGCCGATTCCACCACCGAAAAAAACCCAAAGAAATGGGAGTAGTGTTTTCATCTCAATGCGTATTTGAGGCCTGTAAGTAGTGCGATAAATACAATAAAAGCAACAAGTACCCAGAGTGATCCCTTGAATTGTTTGGTATGTATAGCCTTATCTTTTCTGTAAGAGATTACTATGATACTCACGAACCCCACAAAGAAGAGTGCTGCAAAAATAAGTTGGCCGGTACTAAACATTAAATTACCTCATATCTCCATCCGTAAGGATCTTCCGCACGTCCTAATTGAATGTCTGTTAATGCCTTTTTAAGCAGTGGGGCATAAGGATTTTCTACCTCATCGATACTGTATTGGATGCCTTGGTACCCAAAACTATTGATCTCACTTACTACGGCAGCAGTTCCCACACCAAACAACTCTTTTAATTCGCCCGTTTCAAAGCCTTTAATAAGCTCAGCTACTGCTACCGATCGTTCCTCGACTTCGATGCCTAGATCTTTACATAAGGTGAGCATGCTCTTTCGCGTAATACCATCTAGGATCGTATCTGAAGTAGGGCTAGTGTATAATTTATCGCCTAAACGAACAAAAATATTCATGGTGCCCGCTTCTTCGATATAACCGTGTGTATTGGCATCTGTCCAAACTACTTGCTGATATCCTTCTGCCTTAGCGAGTTCGGTCGGATAGAATTGCCCTGCATAATTTCCTGCTGCTTTTGCGTATCCGAATCCACCTGGAGCAGCTCTAGAAAAACGCTCCTCAATTTTAACCGCTATGGCACTTGAGAAGTAGGCAGATACCGGCGAACAAATAATAGCAAATCGATATTCTAAAGAGGGATTGGCCTTGATCGCAGCTTCGGTGGCAAATACATAAGGTCTTATATACAGTGAGCTTCCCTCATCGGTAGGAATCCATTCATTTTCTAATTTGATGAGTTCATTTAGACTTTCTAAAAAGGTATTCTCATCGATTTGTGGAATACACATACGCTCACATGAACGATTAAATCGCTTGATAT
>JAYPSS010000084.1:0-6511 GCA_038133115.1 Flavobacteriaceae bacterium
GATGCCTGGTTTAGTCCTGAATTCTCATCAACAAGTAACGGATGTCTAGTCGACAACGCCATAGAATACGCCAAACTCTCACGTTTTCAAGAGTCTGGCAAGCCCTATCAAGAAGGAACGATAACCTATTTATTTCCGGCCAAGGAGGACTAGCAATTCTAAAATAATCTGTCGTCCCTTATTCTCATTATACCACTGCTGTAACTTTTCCCTCGCAGTCGCATCGAGCTTACCGTGCTGAATTTTATAATCATCGATCAATTTCACAGCACCTACAGGTCGTGGGCCCCAACTATCTATTGTGTCTCCCGAATATTGAATAAGTTTAGGAATCGACTGAGCACCTCCCGTCAAAAATTGATTCATCAGTTCATGATTCTCGTCTCTAAGTAGAATTTCTAACTCAAGACTAGGGTGTATTTCGGCAATTTTAGCCATTAAAGGCAATGAAGGCGCTGCATCACCACACCAAGGCTCAGTGAGTACAACCCATCTTATAGGTGCTTTTTGTTCTTTGAGCCAGTCTATCTCCTGATCAGTGAGCTTTGCTTGTTTTTCCCAGCGCTTTATACGCTGCCAATTAAGCTGTGTGTATTCTAGATAAGCCGGTTCTGTATGGCCACCAGTGGTTCTATTCTCATCTACTAAACGCTTGTGTAACTCTTTGTACTCGCTATAATTCATCTCGAATTTTCGTTGACTGTAAAGATAATGCAGTTCAGTGGCTTAGCTTTACACCTATCAAACAACCACTTATGCAAAGTAGATGCCACTGGTGCGGTGAAGACCCCCTGTATATTGCTTACCACGACAACGAATGGGGCAGGCCCAATAGAGACGACCAAAAGCTTTTTGAGAGTTTAATTTTAGAAAGCTTTCAGTCAGGGTTAAGCTGGATCACCATCTTAAGAAAAAGAGAGCATTTTCGAAAGGCATTCGACAACTTCAATGCTGAGAAAATTGCGGCCTACAATGAAAAAGATGTAGAGCGATTAATGTCTGATAAGAACATCATTAGGAATCGCCTGAAGATCGAAGCTGCCATTCAAAATGCTAAGAGCTTACTTTCTTTAAATAAAGATGGCATAACCTTAAGTCAGTTTGTTTGGGAGGTAACCAACGAAAAGGTGCTTCAACCGAATTTTGCAGACTCAAGAGAGCTTCCTTCTACAACAGAAGAAGCAAAGATGCTTTCAAAGAAATTTAAAAAAGCAAACTTCAAGTTTATGGGTCCAGTGGTGTGCTACGCCTTTATGCAGGCTAACGGTTTAACCAATGACCATAGTCTAGAATGTTACTTACATCAATCCGTTTAGAAAGGGAGATCGTCAAAGTCTTCCTCACTAGTCTGATCAGCTGCAGGGAAACTATCTAGAGGAGGTAGTGGAGGTATTCCGCTATCTGATGTTGCCGCAGGAGCAGATTGTTGAGCTTCAATCCTCCAGCCTTGAATCGAATTGAAATACTTTACCTCTCCCTGAGGAGAAGTCCACTCACGACCTTTAAGGTTAATACCTACCGTAACCTTTTGACCTGGAGAAAATTGAGACAACAAGTCACATTTATCTTGAATGAACTCCACCAGTAAGTCTTGTGGATATTGCTCTTCGGTGGTAACCACAATTTCACGCTTTCTGAAGCCGTTTGCGCCGTAAGTCTTGGTTTCTCCTATTAATTTGATACTTCCTTGTAATTCCATGATCTAGTTTTGAGATTTATAGGCCTCTGCAATATCAGCCGCTAAGCTCTGAAAGGCTTCTGGGGTTAGATTTTCTTTATGTGTGAATTGTGCGTTCTTCATCTCATTGAGCGGAATAAGATGAACATGGACATGAGGTACTTCTAGCCCAATAACTGAAAGACCTACACGTTTGCACTCGACGACCTTTTCAATAGCCTTAGCAACTGAATAAGAGAACTGCATAAGGTCAGTATATTCATCTATGGATAAATCAAAAAGTCGATTCGTTTCTTTTTTAGGGATACATAGGGTATGTCCTTTGGCGTTTGGATTGATATCTAAAAACGCCAAAAAGTCTTGATTTTCAGCAACCTTATACGAGGGTATTTCTCCAGAAATAATCTTTGAAAAGATCGTAGCCATTAGGATCTTGTAATTTTTACTACTTCAAATTCGATTTTACCGCTAGGTACTTGAATCTCTGCCGTATCACCCACAGCCTTACCTAGAAGTCCTTTGCCAATAGGAGAATTCACTGAAATCTTACCTGTTTTGAGGTCTGCCTCACTTTCAGCTACTAATGTATAGGTCATTTCTTGACCATTAACCTTATTCTTAATTGTAACCGTTGACAATACTAAGACTTTGGAGTTGTCTAATTGTGATTCATCAATGATACGAGCATTAGCCAAAGTTTCTTCCAGCTTAGAAATTCTCATTTCTAAAAGTCCTTGAGCTTCTTTCGCCGCATCATACTCGGCATTTTCTGACAAATCTCCTTTATCTCTTGCATCTGCAATAGCCTGCGAAGCCTTTGGACGCTCGACATCTTTCAATTGATTTAACTCGTCTTTCAGTTTTTGCAAACCTTCTTTCGTGTAATAAGCTACTTTTGCCATAGTCATAACAATTAAAAAATCCTCAAGACGATGTATGAGTCGAGAGGATTGAATCAAAGATACAAAATTCTAAAGAGTCTCGAAAGTTGCGATTACCTATTAAATTTATTGCCCTTTTTCTTTTTCTCATTGTATGTAGCTGTGAATCAACCACTCCTATTCAAAATCCATTTTTGCCAAAGGCCTCCTTTAATGTTCAAATCGACCTAAACCTTCCACTCTATAGTCCGCTTCAAAACACAGGAAATTCGGTCACGCTCCCAAGCAACCTTGGCGGAGTAAAGGGAATTCACATAACCAACGTAGGGTTCTCGACATTTAGGGCCTTCGAAGTATCATGTCCAAATCACACCCCCAGTTCGTGTTCATCCACTGAATTGCAAGGAAGTCAAGTCAACTGCCAATGCGAGGATCAATTGAGTTACAGTGTATTTACCGGTCAACTGCTTAATCGTCAAGTTTCAGAAACCCTATTCGACCTTACTGAATATCAGGTAAGAACCGAGGGCAATACGCTCTATATTTTTAATTAAGCGTTCTAGTTTTGATGAGACTTGCGAAGTAAGTCGTTTACCGTCTTCACTGGGTTAAAAGTCATTGAAGGCACCTCAACGAATAGTGTATTCCAGAAAGCCATAGCTCCATTCCATAAGCCGGGTAACTCAAGGGCAAGAATCTTGTTTCCTTCATAAGTTTTATAAGCAATAAATCCTTGTTTGTAATCCACAAAATCTTCGAGCTGATAACGCCCTCCCCCATAATCGGTAAGGCCACAAACCATATCCACCGGATTAAAATGAGTTGCATTTTGAAGAATATCCTTTTGCTCAGGATTTTCCTTGTCAATTTGAGCAGACTCGACAATCTGAAGTCGTTCACCGTCAGAGGTATTTACCCAAAATGGGCCTCCTCCTGGTTCACCTTCATTTCGTACCATGGCACAAACACGCAACGGTCTGAAGAGGGCATTTTTTAAATCAAACAAAGGGTCCTTAGAAGCAGAGCTAGGTTCGTATCCAAACGTCGTACTTAGAAACGATTCGATTTCTGCAAAATCCGCGGCCTCCGGAGATTCGCACACCTCCTTTTGAAAGCGGTGAATTTGCTCCTGAATCTCAAAAGCAAGACCAGCTAAAACACGTTTAAACTTGTGATGTTCAGACCAATCTCTTCGTATACATATATTATCGATGTTCTTAATAAAGACAAAGTCCGCCTGGAGTTTAGAGAGGTTCTCAATCAGTGCGCCATGACCTCCCGGTCTAAAAAGCAAATTACCATCTACCGTTCTCGCGGGTGTAAAATCAATGTTCAGAGCAGGGGTGTCAGTATGCTTTTTCTGAAAAGAATAGGAAACCTCAAGCTTCGAATCAAACGATTTTTTTAATCGCTCAATTTCTTCAGAAATAGCATCGAGATGATCTTCAGAAACCGTAAAATGAACACTCCCCTTCGCATAATCTAAAGCCTCTATGAGATGAATAAAAAGCGGAGCATAAGACTGTTCTTCTTTGTGAAAGGGTAAGATGGCCTTTGGCTTGTTACCAAATTCAAATGGTGGCTCATTAAGCATAGTACTTACTAGTGCAATACGGTCTTGATTGCTTGTTGGGCCGTTTAGTCCAATGGTATTTTTTAGAACTTCAGCAAATGGAAAGCGATCAAAATATTCAAAGAATTGCTTTACCGACGGATGCTTTTCAGCGTACTCTTCGAAGGAGTCAGTCGGCCTAAAGTCATCTAAGAAGCTGTATAAACTTTTAAACATCCGAGTAGCAGCACCAGAGGCCGGAACAAATTTCTGAAGGTTGTACTGGGATGCTTTTTGAGTAAATATTTCAAGGTATTTTTCTGAATCCTCAATAGGGATAATGCCATCGTTCAACGTGGCCGGACGCGCTAAGTTCACGAAGGGTATACCTTCTTTTATTTGCTTTAACTGTCTCTCGTATTGAGATAGAGAAATACCTAGATTCTCGAGTTGGGCTTGGTCTCTAGGGGCTAAATTCATAGAGTTTAAAAGAGCGCCTCAATGGCAGTTGAAGCAGACTCTAGTCGGGTTGTTTGGTTTCCTTGTAAAGATATATAATTATAACTATTAGCCTCCAAAGCAGAGCGAAATGCCTCGTACATTTTCTCTCTCTCATGTGGTTTATCTCTGAGATCATCCGCTACCCACGGTACATCAATACCTGTGAGTAGATACAAATCATAGTTTTGACTAGACACCGCGTCAAGAAGCCTTTGATCTGCCCATCCGTTATAGTAGACCTCAGAGTATACCAAAGTCTCGAGTAAATCGGTATCGCAGACGATGAATTGCTTCTTGTCGTTTTCGGCCTGAATAATTGCCTCGTTTTCAAGTTTTATCTGTCCAATAGCTATCGGTACTAGATCTTCAGGCTGACAAATAGCACGCGAACGATCCCATTTATCCTGCAAATACTCCCTCGCATATTCAGCCACCCAAGGCACATCGTACTTTTCAGAAAGTTGTTTGGCAAGCGTAGTTTTACCCGTTGACTCAGGGCCAAAAAGAACAATACGCTTTACTGTGGTTCGTTTTTGTGAAGGGATTTTCTCCATGCGTAATATCCTTGAAAGGCAAGTATCGTAAAAATGAAATACTGTAATGAGAGCATCCCCCATCCTCGGTAGGCATAAAGAGGAATGGTGATTAAATCGGCTGAAATCCAAAGAATCCAACTCTCTAATTTCTTTCTGGCCATCAACCACATCGCCGTGAAGAATACCCCGCTGGTAAAAATATCGATAACATTTGAAAGATCCATTGCTGTGCTGGTCAGACGATAAACCAAATAAGTAACCAGCATCGTAATAAGCAATAGAGCAAGTCCAAGTCCTTTTTCTTTGCTCGTCATGGTAGTTATTTGACGAACTTTTTTTCCGTCTTTTTGTCTCGACCACTCCCACCAACCATAAATGCTCATCAATGAGTAGTAGCCGTTCATCAGCATGTCTCCGAGCAGACGATCGGTAAAAAAAAGGTACATGGTTATCGTTGTTCCTATAATCCCAGTCGGATAAACCCCAATGTGCGCCCGCTTGGCCAACCAAACACTCCACACTCCGAATATAAAGGCTAATAGCTCAAGAACAATAAGTTCATTGCTACGCTCTAAATAAGGACCTAGGAAAAAATCGACCATATTCATGATAACGTTTTAGTCTGATAGGTATAGACTAAGGTGTGATTGTCGAAAGTTTCGAATGTAAAGTGGAATCGATTTTCGTCAACCCATGCACTACTATGGTGAGACTCTAGGGTAAAATCATCAATATTTATGGCCTCTCTAAAGGATAATCCTTCCCGATCTAAGATCTTATAAATCGATTCTTTAGCTCCCCAAATAGCGGTTAGTTTTTCAATACGATCCGAGGTATTTTCAAGACTAGCTACGGCACCTTCCCCCGTAAATCGAGGTGCAATTTTCAAAATTTTCTCGCGATGCTGTTCTACATCTACACCAACCTCAACATTAAATCCCAATGCGATCGCAACATAACCCATGGTGTGCGAAATAGAGATCGAAATACCACTATCAAGGAACGGCTTTCCTGAGGGCTTGTACTTAAGCGATTCATCTTCAATTTGGTACGTCTTTAGTAGGTGCCTTACTGCAAGAAAACATTTTCGGTGCGTCTCTGATTTCATTTGAGACAAGCGCTCTATAGAAGCCACAGAAAGATTGAGGTTTTGGCGTAGTTCCTCTTCAGACTCTGAAACCCGCCAAACGGCGACCTTATAATCTTGAATACTCTTACTACTCAGGCTTTTAAATAAAGGCACTTTCTGAAAATTGATGGTATCTTTGTGGCCGTAAAAATACGGTTTTAATCATGGCAACACCCACTTACACCCCTTACAAAGTAAAAGACCTCAGTTTAGCAGACTGGGGACGCAAAGAAA
>JAYPSS010000085.1:0-2833 GCA_038133115.1 Flavobacteriaceae bacterium
ATTTCAATTCGATTGACTCCTAATTCTTCTAAGAGAAGTTGAGCAACCGTTAGTTTTTCGCCAGCGGTAAATGAAACCCCTGAGGTTTGTTCACCATCCCTAAGGGTGGTGTCCATTATTTCAACAAGACGCTTTCTTTGAGGGCTCATTTCATTCAGATTTGAACCTATTAGAAAGGTCTTTGAGTAGCGAACGTAGCGATATCGTCACCGAGGTTGAGTAGGTAGTCAATATCGTCAAATCCGTTCTTCATATTTTCTTTCTTGTATGAATTGATGTCGAAGGATTCTGTAGTTTCACTTCCCTCCAAAGAGACGGTTTGAGCTTCAAGATCAACCGTAATCTGCACGTCTGGATTTGCTTCAATTGCTTTGAAAATCTCTGCTAAAAAGGCTTCAGATACCTGAACAGGTAATACCCCGATATTTAAACAGTTATTTTTAAAGATATCGGCAAAGAAACTTGAGATGACACATCGAAATCCATAGTCATAGATGGCCCATGCAGCATGCTCTCTTGATGATCCAGAACCGAAGTTTTTACCTCCAACTAAGATTTTTCCGGTGTAAGTTTCGTTATTTAAAACGAAATCTTCTTTCGGAGTATTGTCTTGGTTAAAGCGCCAGTCTCTAAATAAGTTATCTCCGAAACCTTTACGTTCTGTTGCTTTTAGAAAGCGAGCAGGAATGATTTGGTCGGTATCTACGTTCTCGATAGGTAGGGGTACCGCAGTACTCGTTAGTTTGGTGAATTTATCGTAGGCCATCTTAGTTGCTTAATGTTCTTGGATCAGTTACTACTCCCATTACTGCTGTGGCAGCGGCTACAGTCGGGCTTGCAAGCATGGTTCGTGCTCCAGGTCCTTGACGACCTTCGAAGTTTCTATTTGAGGTACTTACCGCTACTTTACCTGCAGGTATTTTATCCTCATTCATTGCTAGACATGCTGAACAGCCAGGCTCTCTTAATTCAAAGCCTGCCTCGGTGAGAATATCATAAAGACCTTCGTCAATGATTGCTTGGCGCACCTTATGTGAACCTGGAACTAACCAAGCGGTAATATGGTCAGCTTTTTTACGTCCTTTAACGATGTTGGTAAAAGCTCTAAAATCTTCGATACGACCATTGGTACAGCTACCTAAGAATACGTAATCGACTTTCTTACCTAAGAGGGGTTCGTTTTCGTTGAATCCCATGTAATTGAGTGATTTTTTATAGCTCTCCGCGCTGTCTTTTGACTCGCTCGCCGAAGGAATGCTCTTAGAAATACCTACCCCCATTCCAGGGTTGGTACCGTAAGTAATCATCGGTTCGATGTCAGAACCTTGAAGAATTAATTCTTTATCGTAAGTAGCTCCCTCGTCGGTGTAGAGCGTCTGCCAGTAATCCATAGCCTTATCCCAGTCGGCTCCTTGAGGGGCGAATTCACGCCCTTTGATGTAATGAAAAGTAGTTTGATCTGGTGCGATCATACCACCACGTGCTCCCATTTCAATCGAAAGATTACAAACGGTCATACGACCTTCCATACTCATATTTTCAAAAACAGGCCCGGTGTATTCTACGAAGTATCCTGTAGCACCTGAAGTGCTCAGTTTTGAAATGATGTACAATGCTACATCTTTTGGCGTAACTCCATTTCCTACTTCTCCTTCAATATGAATACGCATGCTCTTCGGTTTTGGCTGCATAATACATTGAGAAGCAAGCACCATCTCTACCTCAGAAGTACCGATACCAAAGGCGATGGCACCAAATGCTCCATGGGTTGAAGTATGTGAGTCTCCACAAACGATGGTTGCTCCTGGTAGGGTGATTCCGTATTCTGGTCCTACAACGTGAACAATTCCGTTTTTCTCGTGACCAAGGCCCCAGTAAGAAATACCGTGCTCCTTCGCATTGCGCTCTAAAGCTGCTAGTTGGTTTGCTGAAAGCGGATCTTCAACGGGGAGGTGTTGATTCAGCGTTGGAGTATTGTGGTCGGCTGTAGCAAAAGTACGCTCAGGGTGAAGCACCTTGATTCCACGGTTTTTAAGACCTAAAAAGGCTACCGGGCTGGTTACTTCGTGTACCATGTGACGGTCGATGAAAAGTACATCGGGTCCTCCAGGAACTGACTTCACAACGTGGGAATCCCACACCTTGTCGAATAGTGTTTTTTTCATTGGTAGATAGGGGAGTATTAAATCTGTTTCATGAGTTCGACGATATCGTCGTCTCCAATTTCTTTTTTAGTATCGGCCATGATGAGAAACTTCTCATACATTGCATCGAGTTGTAATTTATCAAATTCGAATCCGATGTTCTTTGCACGGTAAGCAAGAGCCGCTCTTCCGCTTCTTGCCGTTAATACGATCGCTGATTGATCAACACCAACCTCAAGTGGGTCGATGATTTCATAGGTTTCACGATTCTTAATCACGCCGTCTTGATGAATTCCTGAACTGTGGGCGAAGGCATTCGCTCCTACAATGGCTTTGTTGGCCTGAACCGCCATACCCATTCGATCAGAAACGAGCTGACTAAGGTGGTTGAGCATTCGACTATTTACGTCAGTATAAAGATTCAGAGTCGGGTGTTGTTTCATAATCATCACCACCTCCTCTAAAGCAGTATTCCCCGCGCGCTCTCCGATACCGTTTATGGTACATTCGATTTGACGAGCACCGTGAGCAGCACCTGCAATTGCATTTGCTGTAGCTAAACCAAGATCGTTGTGACAATGACAAGAAAGCGTCGCCTTGTGAATTCCTTTAACGTTAGCCTTCAGATAAGCCATTTTAGCACCGTATTCTTCAGGAAGACAGTAGCCTGTTGTGTCAGGAATATTCAG
>JAYPSS010000085.1:2933-6476 GCA_038133115.1 Flavobacteriaceae bacterium
TCAACCGAATGAAAATCGCCAGGGCTCGAGATCGGGAATCCCGCCTCGATAATATCGACACCTAACAGGTCTAATTGTTCAGCAATTTCTAATTTGCTTTTTGTGTCAAGTTTACAACCAGGCACCTGTTCGCCGTCGCGAAGGGTGGTGTCAAAAATTTCAACTTTTTCTTTACTCATAGAGCGCTAGCGCTTAAAATTTTATCAAAAATAATGGCTTAAAAAGGCCTTTATTCAGACCTTAAATATATATTACGACGTCTAACAGCTACTAAATATACCTAAGTAATTGATATGAAGCGATTTAAATCAAATAAAGGTCTGACGACTAAAAAAGCCCAAGAACCTGTCTTTTTATTGGTTAAATCGCTTACAAAGGCTCAAAAACGGCAGTTTAAACTGTTTGCCAGTCGTATCGATGGACATAAAGGCGCCAAATTTATTCAACTTTTTGATTTTTTAGATAAAGCAGAGGCGTATGACGAGAAGGAATTAAGCAAGCAATCGTTTGTGAGTAAACCCCAGCTCGCCAACCTTAAATCGCATTTATACAAGCAGTTACTCACGAGTCTTCGAATGAGTCCTAGCATTCAAAACCCAAGGATGCAAATACGGGAGCAACTCGATTTTGCCACGGTTTTATATCAGAAGGGTTTGTATAAGCAGAGTTTAAAAATTCTTGAAAAAACGAAACAGCTCGCTCAGAAATGGGATGAGAAATATGCTGAATATGAGATTATCGAATTCGAAAAAATTATCGAATCACAATATATTACTCGAAGTCTTAGTAACCGTACCGATCAATTGGTTTACGATACGAGACGACTCGGTGAAGCGAATATGCTTTGCAGTCAACTATCGAATCTCTCCCTGCGATTATATGAGAAATTACTGAAAGGAGGGTACGTTAAAAGCGATGAAGAATATCGTGACATCACTCAGTATTTCTTCGAAGAACTACCCAAAGTTGATTACGAGCAGTTAGGTTTTAGAGAACGACTTTGGTACAGTAAGGCACATGTTTGGTACAGTATGATTACTCAGGATTTCTTGGGCTTATACAAGCATGCATCTAGGTGGGTATCTTTGTTTGACCAGAATCCTGAGATGATTGCATCTCACCCAATTTTTTATCTCAAAGCGAATAATTACCTGCTTGAGTCTTTACTACTGCTCAGACACCCGGAGCGTTTTCGTCAAACGATTGAGACTTTAAAAGACCAGATTAATTCTGATTATTTTCCACAAAACACCAATACCAAGGCACTTGCCTTCTTGTATTTGGGTAATAACCGACTCAATCTTCACTTCTTGCAAGGGGATTTTCGAAATGGGTTAACGATTATTGATGAGCTATTTCATGGCATTGAAAAGTATAAGCACCAAATCGATGACCATCACATTATGATGTTGTACTACAAGATTGCTTCAATGTGTTTCGGAGCTGGAGACTATAATCGATGCATTGATTATTTAAAGCCTGTCATTGAAAATCGTTCATTAAGTATGCGTGAAGATCTATTGTGTTTTTCTAGGATACTGAATGTTATCGCTCATTTTGAGTCGGGTAACGACGCTAATCTCGACGACTTACTTTTGACTACGTATCGTTTCCTAATTCGCATGAATGATTTGCATGAGGTACAACGTTTGCTCATTCAGTTTATACGCAGTTTGGGAAATGTCTATCCGCAAGATTTAAAACAAAAATTCAAGGAGCTTTATGACGAATTAAAGCCCCTTGAAGAAGATTATTATGAGCGTAGATCTTTCTTGTATCTCGATATTCTTTCGTGGTTAGAAAGTCATATTAGTGGAAAGCCGCTCGAAAGGGTTATTGCAGAGAAAAATGCCATCGCCGTAAAGGCATCAAGGCTCTAGCTCCTTTTAAAATTGGGTCAAACTGAGTACGATGAAACTTACCAGGCTGATCATCCATACTGCTAAAAGCCCAATTTTAATACTTCCACTGAGTCGCCCCATGTTTTTAAAGAGCAATTGTAGCGCGAATAATAGTAGACTAAAGGCAGGTATTCCAAAGGTGAGTATCATGCTGATATGATACCAGATCGGATGAAAAGGTCCTCCCCAATCAGGCCCTATGAATTCAAACCCAGGTAATACCAGTAGGTCATTACCGATATTGATATCGATGAATGAACCAATGATAAAGCTAACTGTGAGTACTATAATTAGCGCCACCGTTGTGATCAGAATGATGACGCCCAAAAGCTTTCCCAGGATATTGGCAATAAAATTCAGTAATTTCCCTAGTGCAGAGAATAATTTTGAGATAAGCTCGCCTAGAAAAGCGAAAAATCCGCTAGCTCCTTGTTTTGCTTTTTCCCCGGCACCCTTGAAGTCTACGTTTTTGAAGTCATCTTTTACATTTTCATAACCCTTACGAACGTAGTCTTCAATATTGCTGAAGGTCGCTGCCTTGCCCTTCATCTCTAACTTTTGAGCCGTTGTTTCTGCTTTAGGAATGATCGCCCAAAGAATGAAGTAGAACAGAATAGATACCCCACTCCAAATCATGGCCAAGAAGATCAGTCGAATCCAAACAGCATCAATATTTAAATAGTGCCCAACTCCCGAACACACACCACCTAGAACTGTACTGTCAGGGTCTCGATAAAGACGTTTATTCGATTGCTGACCAGCCGTCTTTTCTTCGGGCTCCTCTTCAGACATGTAATCTTCGGGCTGTCCCATTACTTCGATGACTTCATTTACCTCATTAAGCGTAATCACTTGCTTTTGCTTTTCTGAAAACAGCTCAGCGATACGACTCTCGATATCGTCGATAATTTCTTCTCTCCCCTCAGTATTACCTAGGTAGGTTCGAATATTATTTAGGTATTTCTGTAGTGCCTCGTAGGCATCTTCATCGATGTAAAAGACAAAGCCAGCGAGATTGATATTGATTGTTTTTTTCATTTTATGATTGTGTTACCTTATTAATGGCGTGTTGTAATTCTTCCCAAGTTGATTTTAATTCTTCTAAGAATTGGGTGCCTTCTTCAGTGAGGGTGTAGTATTTTCTTGGAGGCCCACTGCTAGATTCTTCCCAACGATACTGGAGTAGGTCGGCGTTTTTAAGTCGCGTAAGAAGGGGGTATAGTGTTCCCTCTACAACCAATAGTCGCGCTTCTTTAAGACGTTCTAAGATTTCAGAGGAGTATAAGTCTCTGTCTTTTAGAACCGAGAGAATACAGAATTCGAGAATCCCTTTTCTCATTTGTTGTTTGGTGTTTTCTACCTTCATTTAGATCATATTCTGGTACAAATGTATAAATAATATAGTACTATGCAATACCAAGTACTATTTATTTTTAAATGTATTCTATTCTTGACTTTCGTTTGTGTACATTAGAGGTATGGATTTACTATTGGTTATTCTAGGAAGCATTCTTCTTATTTTAGGTATTATCGGGTGTTTCGTTCCTGTTCTACCCGGACCGATCATTGGATACTTTGCACTACTTGTTTTAAAATTTACGGACGGATATGAACTTTCAAATCGCTGGCTCTGGATTTTTGG
>JAYPSS010000086.1:0-6304 GCA_038133115.1 Flavobacteriaceae bacterium
TCACAATAGTGACAAGCACGCCGACAAAAGGGGATATGAAGATAAAAACTCGCCATTAACTGGTTCGATCTTTATTTTGGTTGACAAAACTTGACCATGAGTTATAAGCCTTAGTCCCCTCAGGTTTGCCTGCGTTATAAAAATGACAAACAGCAGCCGCTAAACCATCGGTAGCATCTAAATTTTTCGGGAGTTCCTTTAAAGCAAACATGCCCTGAAGCATCTTCGCCACTTGTTCCTTTGAGGCATTACCGTTACCCGTAATAGCCATCTTGATTTTCTTTGGCAGGTACTCTGTAACTGGTATTTGACGGGAAAGGCCTGCAGCCATCGCAACACCTTGAGCTCTACCCAATTTGAGCATAGATTGTACGTTTTTACCAAAGAACGGGGCCTCTAATGCCATCTCATCTGGGTGATAAGTGTCAATGATCTCAATAGTTCTCTCATAGATCATCTGTAGCTTCAGATAATGATCACTAAACCTTTGAAGGCGTAACTCATTCATCTCCAAAAATTTCATATTAGAACCATTCACCTCAATAAGGCCAAAACCCATAATAGTAGTTCCGGGATCTACTCCCAAGATAATTTTCGAGGCGGACATACAACTAAGATAGCGATTTAACGATCGAAGTAGCGAACGACCTCAGCCAGTGGTAATCGTACAGAATCTTCAGGCTTTTCATCGTAGTAGCCCATATAAAACAATCCATAACAACGCTCTCCCTCTGCTAATTCAAGAAAATCTCCTAAATGCTGGACAACCCCTGGAGAACTCCAATAACCCCCAATTCCTTTTTCATGACTAGTAAGCCACAAATTCTGAACGGCCATTGCTACTGCTGCAACTTCTTCCCACTCAGGAAGCGATTCTTTCGGATCTCTTTTCATGCAAATAGCGATGGCCACTTGAGACTTTATCGCATTTGAGCGCATCTTGTCGTGAGTGATTTGACTGAACTTTTGAGCAGTCTTGGTATACGCTTCACCAATAGCGTCTGCGAGTCGGTTACGAGCCTCTGATCGAATAACTACAAATCTCCAAGGCTGAGTTTTCTTATGGGTTGGCGCCCATCGAGCCGCTTCAAGCATCTCTTCGACAAACTCGTCAGCGATTCGGCGATCGTTATAAGATCCGGGGTATACACTTCTTCGAGTTCGTATTAATTCACTTAATTCCATGAGCGATATTTTTTAAAGTACTAAAAGTACTAATGGGCTAGAAACAAAAAAAGCCTCCCCTAAGGAAAGCCTTTCAAAGGTCCGTATCACTGTGGATACCACACTTGATGCAGTTTTACCTGCACAACACAACATTGCAAATATAGGGGCAATTTTTTTATCCGATTGTTGAAAACTTCATTAAAGGAATATTTCCTAATAATTGGAATAATTCCATAATTTTGAATAGTGAATCGAAGTATTTTACATCTAGACCTAGACAGTTTTTTCGTCTCTGTAGAGCGGCTCATTAACAGCGAGCTTAAGAAAAGACCTCTTCTAGTCGGCGGTATCAGTGACCGCGGAGTAGTAGCTGCTTGTAGCTATGAAACACGAGCTTTTGGCGTGCACTCAGGAATGCCTATGAAATTAGCCCGCAGACTCTGTCCAGAAGCTATTGTACTAAGAGGTAATTCAGGTACCTACACCAAATATTCAGACCTCATCACTGAAATTATCCAATCAGAGGTACCTGCTTTCGAGAAAGCCAGTATCGATGAATTCTACGCAGACCTAAGTGGAATGGATCAATTTTTCGGCACTTATAAGTTCGCCTCAGAACTAAGAACCAAGATCATTAGGGAAAGTGGATTGCCAATATCGCTTGGGCTATCCATAAACAAAATAGTTTCTAAAGTAGCCACCGGCGAGGCAAAACCCAACAATCAAATTAAAATCGATCAAGGATACGAGAAGCAATTTTTGGCTCCACTCCCTATTCGAAAAATTCCAATGGTAGGTGACAAAACAGGGCTAACGCTGCAGCGATTAGGCATTAGAATTGTCAGCGACCTTCAAAAGCTGCCCGAAGAGCTTCTTTTGCAAACATTGGGAAAAACAGGAGGAGTCATTTGGCGAAGAGCTCAAGGAATAGATCACAGCCCTGTAATCACTTACAATGAAAGAAAATCTATTTCTACTGAAAGAACCTTTGACTACGACACTATAGATATGACCCTCTTGAGAGAGTTGCTTATCGCAATGACCGAAAACCTAGCCTATCAGCTCAGAAGGGGTCAAAAGTTAACTTCTTGCGTAAGCGTTAAAATAAGATATGCCGACTTCGACACTCAGAGTAGGCAATTAAAAATACCCTACACTAGCGCAGATCACTTGTTAATTCCTAGAATATTAGAGCTATTCAACGCTTTATATAATCGACGACTAAGAGTTCGACTAATAGGGGTCAAATTCAGTCACTTGGCAGGAGGTAACTATCAGATCAACCTATTTGACGATAACGAATCAGCGATTCAGCTCTATCAAGCCATCGACAGAATGAGACTTCGATTTGGTGACCGAAGTATTATCAGAGCTTCGAGTCTAGGTGCTAAAACTATCGGACGAATTGAAAACCCATTTAACGGAAACGCCCCTATCGTACTCGCTCACCGCAAGCAATAATGTATCTACAATGTCACAGTTATTACAGTCTACGATACGGAACGATCTCAGAAGAAGAGCTCGTCGACCTGGCTATTGCTAAAGGGTATTCTTTCGCCGCACTAACCGACATCAACAACAGTGCTGCTGTATTATCCTTTGTTAAATACTGTCAGAAAAAAAACATACCACCTATCGTAGGCATTGACTGCCGCGACAGAAACTCAAAGGGTTATGTAGGAATCGCGAGAAGTACACAAGGCTTCTATAATCTCAATCAATTCGTGTCAGAGGTTCAAGCCTCAAAAAAAGGGTATCCAAAATACGCTCCAGATCTCGACGAGGTAAGCTTTATCTACCCCTTTACTCAGGTGCAAATTGAAAATCTACAAATCACACTCCCCAATCATTACATAGGGGTATCGATCAAAGATCTCAATCGCTTGAGATTTAGTAAGCTTATTGAGAGCAAAGAACGACTTGTATTTCTTAGCCCCGTTAGCTTTCGATCTAAAAGAGACTTCAATACCCATCGTCTTCTAAGGGCTATTGACAATAATACATTACTCAGTAAACTAGCTGTCGAAGAACAAGGGGATATCGATCATCAGATGCTCGATATAGGCGAATTAAAAAAAGCGGTTAACGATCTTGCCTTTTTATTAGAGCAAACTGCGGAACTCAGTAAACAATGCTCCTTTGAGTATCCCTTTGACCCCAAACTCCCTTCACAAAACCAACAATTATTTGGGAACAACCAGGAAGAAGATGAACGGCTACTCAGACGTTTATGTCACGAAGGAATAGAGTACCGGTATCCTAACAAAAAACCCAAAGAGCTACACGCACGACTAGCTAAAGAACTGCAATTGATCTGTGAGAAATCGTTCACCACTTATTTCTTAATTAACTGGGATCTCACTAGAGAAGCTAGAAAAAGAGGATTTTTCTATGTAGGAAGAGGCAGTGGAGCCAACAGTCTCGTGGCTTATCTCTTACGTATTACCGATGTCGATCCTATCGAACTCAATCTCTACTTTGAGCGTTTCATTAACAAATACCGAAGTAGCCCTCCCGATTTTGACATTGATTTTTCTTGGCGAGAGCGAGACCAAATGATTCAATATTTATTTGAGAGGTATCCGAATGTATGTTTACTGGGCGCGTATGTAACCTTTCAAAAAAGAGCAGTAATCAGAGAAATCGGGAAAGTATTTGGACTCTCTAAGGAAGAAATTGATGCACTAGTAGCTAATACAAAACCCCTAGGTCGCAACAAGGAGAGCGATGAGCTGCAGAGACTAGTATTGCATTATTCTAAGTTTATTGAAGGCTTACCCAATCACTTTAGCATACATGCCGGAGGAATGCTTATTACTGAAAAGCCTGCACACTATTATGCCACTACCTTTTTTCCGCCCAAAGGATTTCGAACTATACATCTTGATATGCACATCGCTGAAGACGCTAGGCTTCACAAATTCGACATCCTATCTCAGCGAGGTCTATCAAAAATTGCTGATGCCCTAAAACTCATCGAGCAGAATCAAAATAAACAGGTAGATATTCATCAAATCGAGACCTTTAAAAATGACACCATTATCAATGAACTATTGGCCCGTGGAGATTGCATGGGTTGCTTCTACATTGAATCTCCCGCTATGCGAATGCTTTTGCAAAAACTTAAAGTAAGCAATTACTTAAGTCTTGTTGCTGCTAGCTCGATTATTAGACCCGGGGTTTCTCAAAGCGGAATGATGAATGAATACATTCTTAGGCATCAAAATCCTGAAAAAGTACACCAAAGAGCCAACCCTGTACTTCTAAATATTATGCCTGAGACCTATGGAGTCATGGTTTATCAGGAAGATGTTATCAAAGTCGCACACTACTACGGAGGATTAAGCCTTGCTGAGGCCGATGTACTACGCAGAGGGATGAGTGGTAAATCAAGGTCGAAGGCTGAATTTGATCGTATCAAGGCACAATTTTTCGAAAATGGTAATCAAAAAGGGTATCGGGAAGAAGAAGTGAGTGAAGTATGGAGGCAAATCGAAAGTTTCGCTGGCTATGCTTTTGCCAAGGGGCACTCCGCTTCTTATGCTGTTGAGAGTTATCAAAGCTTATTTCTTAGGACCTACTATCCGCTCGAATACCTCACGGCTGTAATCAATAATGGAGGGGGATTCTACGGGATAGAATTCTATCTCAAAGAAGCGGTTAGACTAGGTGCAAGAGTGTACACTCCTTGTATCAATAAGAGTCATATTCAACACACGATCATCAAAGACGAATTATACCTAGGTTTTACCTCACTTAAAGAGTTAGAGGAACGAAGCATTATAAAAATAGTAGAAGCCAGAACTCGAGGGGAGTTCCAAAGTCTATTCGATTTTATTGATCGAGTACCCATAGGCAGTTCGCAAATAGAACTTCTAATACGAGCCGGAGCCTTCAGCTTCACCAATGAAAATAAACACTCGCTATTATGGCAGGCGTCAGGTTTAAAAAATAGTAAACCAAGAACCTTTCAACCCAAACTTTTCGCTTCAGAGCAAAAGGGAGTTAGCCTGACACACCTCAAAGAATCAGCAATCGAAAGAACCTATGAACTTTGGGAGCTTTTAGGATTTCCACTTTCAACGACTTTTGAACTTTTAAAAACTCAGATTCAAGGCGTTACTGCCGACCAACTAAAGCACCACGATCGAAAGGCTGTGCGAATACTGGGGTATCTAGTTACGGTGAAAAATACTAGAACAAAGAACGGAAAGATCATGCAGTTTGCGACCTACTTAGATGTCAACGGTGTCGTTTTTGACACCACTTCGTTTCCTGAAATAGCTCAAAAGTATCCTGTACTATCAAAAGGAATCTACCTCATCGAAGGATTAGTCTGTACAGAATTCGGGTTCAGAAGTATTGAAGTAAAAAGAAAGGAGCGCTGCGAATACGTAAGTAATACCTCCTGCTAAAAATTCAAATAAAACGGCGCTGTAAGATGACGATACTCTTCAGTATAGAGATGTCTTTCAATCTCGATCACTAGTTCTTCACGCTCAGCTACAATCGCAGAGGTGGTTTTTTGAAGTTCTAACATCACCCGCTTCACTGGTAAATCTGAGCGACCCTTGACTAGACAATACCTTCGAATCTTAAAGCCTGATTCCAAAGCAACCTTTTGTACTTCCGAAAATCGATCTGAAGGGAGAATTAAAGAAAATAACCCGTCGGACTTCAATAGACGGTATGAGGACTGAATGAGTAATTGCAAGGGTAAATGATTCGCATTTCTAGCACGCGTCCTAGCCCTCTCTAAGGTTTCAGCTCCTTGAAAATAAGGAGGGTTAGAAACAATTAAATCAAAGTCAGCGTCAACGATCGAAGACGGATCTGAAAAGTCACCCGTAACTACTACTAATCGCTCAGACCAGGGAGAATTACGAAAATTCATCTGAGTAGCCTTACAGGCTTGCTCGTCAATATCTATTGCCTTAATTTGACTTGAAGAAAAGCGCTGCGCTAATTGAAGAGCGATAAGCCCAGTACCGCAACCAACATCTAAGATTTTTTTAGGATCAGGTGCAGAAGACCAAGCACCGATCAAGACGCCATCGGTCCCGATTTTCATCGCAACATTAGTATCGTCTATCGAAAATTGTTTAAATCGAAACACCCTCAGGGCTCTAAATAAAGT
>JAYPSS010000087.1:0-6198 GCA_038133115.1 Flavobacteriaceae bacterium
GAGCTCAAATCAATACGATTGCCAATCAATATCGCCTAGCTAATCTTCAAGATGACATTCGTTTAAGAGTAGCTAACGCCTATTTAAGTGTCATATCCTCGAAGGAGTCACTACGTGTTGCTGAAGCTCAATATGCAGTTACTGAACAAGATCTAAAACGTACTAAAGAATTGGTAGGTTTAGGGGTGGTACCACAGGGTGATCTTTTAGAAATTGAGGCTACTGCAGCGAATCAAGAACAAGCGATTGTAAATGCTGAGGCTCGTGTTATTCTTTCAAGAATTACGCTAGCGCAATTACTGCAAATTACCGATTATGAAAACTTTGATATCGCAGATGAATCCTTTGAGGTTCCTAGCTCAGATATTTTGGATAAGACCCCTCGTCAAATTTTCAATAAAGCTTTGAGTTTTAGAAATGATATTAAATTATCAGAGGCGAATGTTTCATTGTCTGAACAAGACTTAGCAATTGCAAAAGGTGCTGCACTACCTACACTTAATGCCTTTTTAAACTATAATACCTTTGCCAGTGATCGTTTCACGATTCAGGCTAATCCGAATGAAGATCCTAACGATCCTACGGATGATTTTAATTTAGTTAGGCCTGATTTTGTTGCTCAGTTAGAGGCGAATGATGGAATCTCTTTTGGGATGTCAATGAATATTCCGATTTTCAATGGATTCTCAACCAATAACAGCATCAAGCGCGCCGAAATAGGAGTAAGAAGATCAAAGCTACAATTTGAGCAGGCAAAACTAGATCTAGAAAATGCGGTAAACCAAGCCTACAATGATGTGAAGACTTTTGCTAAGGCTTATGAGGCGGCACAGAAGACGTTAGAAGCTAGAAAATTAGCCTATCAATATGCAAAAGAGCGTTTTGATGTTGGTCTTATGAACTCTTTCAACTTTAGTCAAGCTCAGGCTCGCTTAGATAACGCTGAGGCAAGTGTGATTCGAACTAAGTACGACTATATCTTTCGATTAAAGATTTTAGAATTCTACTTCGGCATTCCGATCACAGTGCTACAATAAGAGCAAGCCTACTATCTTTGCCTTATGGCTTGCATTATTGTATTTGATACGTCAACTAAAGCATGCTCGGTTTCTCTTTACAGAGACTCCGAGCTTTTAGCTTCATGGCATAGGGTGTCAGAAGGTTATTCGCATGCTGAAGAACTTCATCTTAGAATTTCGGAGGTAATGCAAAAGGCTCAAGTAAAATTCAGTCAGCTTGATGCCGTTGCGGTAGGTAAAGGACCGGGTTCTTACACAGGATTAAGAATTGGAGTTTCTTCTGCCAAAGGCTTGGCTTATGCGCTCGATATTCCACTTATTTCAATCGAGAGTCTGGATTTAATCATTGCAGGTATAGAGACTCCAGATCAATCGATTCTTGTTCCTATGATTGATGCTAGACGTCTAGAAGCTTATGCCAAAGTTTTTATTCGAAAAGAAAATGAATTCATTGAGCTAGAACCAACGACCAATATCATCCTTGATAGTGAAGCTTTTGGAGCGCTTCTAGAAAGATATACCGATCATTCGATTCATTTTGTGGGTGATGCAGCAGTTAAAACAAACGATTTTTTACTCTCGCATGAGCGTTTCGGCCACTTCATTTTTTCTCCAGAGGGTTATCCGGATACCCGATCGATTGGGCCTCAGCTTGAAGATTTATTCAAACAAAAAAGGTTCGAAAATGTAATCACCTTCGAACCTTTTTATTTGAAAGATTTTATGCTTACTCCAAAGCGCGGATAATTATTTCTGTGTGACCATTACTCGATGTGGGAATGGTATTTCGATTCCTTCTCGATCGAAGGCCGCTTTGATATTCTCAATCATTTTGAATTTGGTTGGCCAAAAGGTTTCTGTAGTTGTCCAATAACGAACCGAAAGATTTACGGAACTATCTGCAAGCTCTGTTACAACCACCATGGCTTCTTTACCTTCTTCGGTCATGATATTTTCATCCGCCGCACACAATTCGAGAATAAGATCTTTTGCTTTCTGGATGCTGCTGCTGTAGCTGATTCCGATCACTAAATTTTCTCTTCGAACTCCTTCAGAGCTGTAGTTCGTGATTTTATCATTAGATAGGTTTCCGTTAGGAATGATTACTTCTTGGTTTCCGAAGGTGACGAGTTTGGTGTTGAAAACGGTGATTTGCTTAACGGTCCCCTCACTACCTTGGGCTGAAATAAAGTCCCCCACTTTAAAGGGTTTAAAGATTAGAATGAGGATTCCACCAGCAAAATTTGATAGTGATCCTTGAAGGGCCAATCCCAATGCAAGACCGGCTGCACCAAGCATCGCTATAAGTGACGAGGTTTCTACACCAACTTGGGTGATAACCATCACAAAAAGAAGAACTTTTAAACCGTTATTGATGAAGTCCTCTAGAAAGGTCTCAAGGGTGCGATCGTAATCTTTTCTTTCAAAGAATTTAGCTACCCCGATATTGATAAGTTTGATTACCCACCATCCGACAAAGCCTAGGATTAGGGCAGAAACTAAATTTGGGAAAATCTCCCACAGCAAATTAATCAGCTCTTTTACGTGCTCTTCGTAATTTTTAATAGTTTGTTCAATCATAGTAATGCATTTATCGGTTTGTAGTTCGTAGGGTCTGTTATAGGTAATGAACAGCTCCCTTCTATACATGCAAAGATAGAGGTTTGTTCTTCTGAAAAACGATCTTTGAATAGATCGAGATTCGAGTAATTATCGCTGGCGGCAATAATCCGATTAGCAACCCAAGTTAAATCGAGTTGATCTGACCATTCAAAAGCCTTTTTACCACTTACTACAGTTACTTCAAAGGGGTTTTCTAGTAACAGGGATAGTCGAAGCCAATTCGAATGGTTCTTAGGGAATTGATCCACACGATCTCTCATTTGCGATAGCATCGCCTGGGCTCTTGTCTTTAGATCTTCACCAAATCCTAGTTGATAGAGTTTAAAGAAATTGATAGCCATCACTGAATTAGACGCGCTAATCACATTGTCCTCAGTTTCTATGCTTCGTCGTATGAGTTCTCGGCTATTCGCTGAGGTATAGTAAAACAGGGCGTCTTCAGAACTGAAATTTTCAATCACATACGACTTCAATTGTACGGCTGCCGCTAAGTAATTTTCATTGAAGCATAATTCATACCCTTCAATGAGTGCCGCAATGGCAAATGCGTAATCTTCGAGTACCCCTTCAAGGGTAGCTCTTTTGCCAGTATGGTTTCTTAAAAGACTGCCATCTTCACCAATACGGTCCAATACAAAATCAATGGCCTTGATTGCGGTTTCTTTAATCGATAAGTGCTCTCTGAGTGCAAACCGGTAGGCTCTACTGAGGCCAATAGCCATCATAGCGGTGTTACTCATCAGTATTTTGTGATCTCTAAGGGGGAGGGCTCGATTTTTTCGAGTCTCTTTCAATCGCTGAATGGCCTGTTCTAGTCGTGTTGAAACCTCTCGTTCATCGATTTCTAACTTAGAGGCAATTTCTGAATTGCTCAGTGTTCGAATAAGAACATAGTTGTCCTTTTCCCAGTAACCAAAGTCGTTGATGTTAAAAGCTAAGGAGAACAATTCGTAATTACTTGCAAGTTGTTGTTGTAATTCATCCTTGGTGAAAACGTAATAGGCTCCTTCTTCAAGGATTCCCTCGGTATTTAGGGAGTCGGCATCGTATGCGGTGAAACATCCGCCAGTAGCTGGATCAATGAAATGGGATTGGATGAATGTGGCTGTTTTTGCTGCGATCTCTTTGAAAAAAGGCTCGTTAAAATATTGGTAAGCCTCAGCGTATAAGCCTAATAATTGTGCGTTGTCACAGGCCATTTTTTCGAAGTGTGGAATGTGCCAACGATCATCTACACTGTATCTTGAAAATCCACCGTCGATAGGATCAAAAATACCCCCGAACCCCATTCTAAGGAGACTTGTCTTAATAAGTTCGAATACCTCTGCATTAGGCCTAAGACTCTCGTAGTGCAGCAGGTACTCAAGAGTGTTGGGCATCATGAATTTAGGTGCTCCTTTGAATCCGCCATAAATCGGATCTAGTGCTTCTACATAGGCCTTAATAGCTAAGGAATGGTCTATAGTCTCCGGGCTGCTAGATTCAGGGATAATCTCAGTCATTCCTTTTAATCCCCGAGACAGTGAAGCAGCGTACTCTAAAACGCGTTCGACATCTTCGGTATAAATAGAAACTAGCTGATTTAGTGAGGCGAGAAATCGATCTTTTGGGAGATAGGTGGCTCCCCAAAAGGGTCTTCCGTCGGGAAGACAGATGACGTTGAGTGGCCAACCTCCTGACCCCGTCATGAGTTGAAGCGCATCCATATAAATTTGATCCACGTCAGGTCTTTCCTCGCGATCCACTTTGATGGAGATAAAATGTTGTTTTAGAAAGTCGGCTACTTCTTGGTCTTCAAAGCATTCTGATTCCATCACATGACACCAGTGGCAAGCAGAATAACCGATGCTTATGAACAGCAGCTTTCGTTCTTTTCTGGCTTTGTCAAGAATTTCTTGGTTGAAAGGCTTCCAGTCTACTGGGTTGTAGGCGTGTTGCAGGAGGTATGGTGAACTCTCATGCTGTAAATCATTGGCTTTGTGTGAATCATTTGCCATTTACTGCGATTACTTGTCCGACCTGATCACCGAGCATATTTTGTAGCATAGTTTCAATGCCATTTTTCAAAGTAAAAGTAGAAGAGGGGCATCCGCTACAGGCTCCCTGCAGAACAACGTGAACCGCTTTAGTGTCTGCATCAAATTTCTCGAACGCAATATTACCACCATCTGCCGCTACAGCAGGTTTTACGTACTCCTCTAGGATAGATACGATTTTAGCCTCGATACTTCCTTCTTCAAAGTTTGCCGAAGGGGTAGGTACAGGTGCTTCTTTCGTTGGGGTGCCCTCGTTGGGTTTTGTAGGAGCAACCTTTTGAGTGATGACTGCTTCTTGGTCACTTGCCATGAAGTCTCTGATCAGTTCTCTTAGTTCTACGGTGATTTCATCCCAGTTTCCAATATCGTATTTAGTTACTGAAACATAATTCTCATCCATAAACACTTGTTTCACATAAGGCTTTTGAAAAAGGGCAGTGGCAAGCGGAGCATCTTTAGCTTCGTCGATATTTTTAAATTCATACAAGGCCGGTACGATGGGCTTATTCGCCACAAACTTCATTACTCCAGGGTTTGGAGTAGCTTCGGCATAAACCGTAATGGCCTGGGGACCACCTGTGGTGGTTTCGTGCACTACAGGTTCACCTTCGTTGAGGTAATCTACCAGTCGCTGAGCAACGGCATCCTTAACATCATCCCACTCTACAATGTCATAGCGCTGAATCGCAACAAAATTACTTGCGATGTAAACCGTCTTCACAAAAGGTAATTGGAATAATTCATAGGCTAGTGGGGCATTTTTAGTATCGTCTATAGAGGCGAATTCATAAGTGCCTTTAACTAAAAAGTGATTGGCTTGAAACTTGAGAATTGAAGGGTGTTTCGTTGGTATTGTGGTGATGTTGTATTCCATTTTCAAAACTTTTTACAAAAGTACGAAGTGCTGAATTGTTAACCTTACCGTATTTTCGCTAAAATATTTGATATGAGAGCAGCAGTTTTTCCGGGTCAAGGGGCTCAATTTGTAGGAATGGGTAAAGAGTTATACGAGCAATCGGCTCTAGCTAAATCTTATTTTGAAAAGGCCAATGATATTCTTGGTTTCCGAATTACTGATGTAATGTTTGAAGGTGATGCTGAGGCATTAAAGCGTACTGAAGTAACTCAACCTGCTATTTTTATTCATTCAGTAGTTGAAGCGCTACTTGAAGGGGATTCTTTTAATCCTAACATGGTTGCAGGGCACTCTTTAGGAGAGTTTTCGGCTCTAGTAGCTGCGGGTGTTTTAACCTTTGAAGACGGACTGAAATTGGTTGCTCAAAGAGCTCAGGCCATGCAAGAAGCTTGTGGTTTGCAAAAAGGAACCATGGCCGCTGTTTTGGGCCTTGAAGATGCTGTGGTTGAAGAAGTTTGTGACTCAATTGAAGGTGTAGTTGTCGCTGCCAATTACAACTGTCCTGGTCAATTAGTAATTTCGGGTGCTTATGAAGCGGTAGAGCTAGCCTGTGAAAAGATGAAAGAAGCGGGAGCGAAGCGAGCGCTTATTTTACCAGTAGGGG
>JAYPSS010000088.1:0-6172 GCA_038133115.1 Flavobacteriaceae bacterium
AGTATTCGTAAAATCATTGGAGTCGATAGTGATCAGCGTTTTGTTAAGGTTACTGACTTTTTTGATGAATCAGGTTCTAATAAACTCGGTCCTTATTTACAAGAAGCCTATGCAACAGCTACTCCAAACAAGTTTCAACAAGACTTCAAAGATGCGGCACTGCGATTGGCACTTCTAAATCGCGCTTTAAGTGGGGATATACTTCGCATATTTCCTGTTCCGACCGATGAAAATAATAAGTGGACCTCTGCCTTAGAGTATCGTTCAGGAGCCGTAACAGTTGCAGATACTCTTTATGGCAGTTTTGTTTCTAATTCAGTTCCGCTCTACTTACAATATGTAGATCAAGGGGTACAAACAGGTGATTACAGCAGGGCTGAACAGCTCCTCACTAGTTTGAAGAGAAGTCAACAACAGTTGGGTGATGAGGTGATGCCTTCTGATTCGAAAATAAAGGCTGAGATTATTTACAATCGGATCGATCTATTCAATCGTCTCTACAAGTACGACGCGCTGATTGGTATTTTATTGTTCTTTTTGGTAGTTGCCAACATCTACAAGGAACGCAAAGCATTGAAGTTCACGATTTCGGGTTTTAGGTATTTGATTTATCTGCTCTTTGTCTTACATACTGCTGGGCTGATTCTTCGATGGTATATCTCTGGACATGCTCCTTGGAGTGACGCTTATGAAAGTATTTTGTATGTCGCCTGGGCAACCATCGGTATGGGAATTGCTCTTGGTAAAAAGAGTGATTTTACCTTGGCTTCTTCAACCTTTGTTGCTTCTATGCTTTTATGGATTGCTCATCAGAATTGGGTAGACCCTGCAGTTGCTAACCTGCAACCTGTTTTAGATAGTTACTGGTTGATGATTCACGTTGCGGTTATTGTAGGGTCTTACGGGCCACTTACGGTCGGAATGATCCTTGGTGTAGTTTCTCTACTACTGATAACATTGAGTAATTCTAAGAATATTGATCGCATGAAGATCAGCGTTAAAGAGTTGACGATTATCAATGAATTAGCCTTAACGATTGGTTTAATTATGCTAACGATCGGAAACTTTTTAGGAGGTCAATGGGCCAATGAATCATGGGGTAGATATTGGGGTTGGGATCCTAAAGAGACCTGGGCCTTGATCTCAATTTTGGTTTACGCTTTCGTATTGCACATGCGTTTAGTGCCTGGCTTAAAGGGACGTTGGGCTTTTAACTTTGCCAGTATTGTGGCCTTTGCAAGTATCATGATGACCTACTTTGGGGTGAATTTTTACTTAGTAGGTCTTCACTCATATGCTTCTGGTGACCAGGTCATTACACCAACCTTTGTATATTACACCTTACTTGGGGTAATCATTCTGGGAGGAATTAGCCTGTATAAGTATAAGAAGGTATATAAGTAACCACTGAAGTGATGACTGAATTAGATCTTTTAGTATTTGGAGCGCATCCTGATGACGCTGAATTAGGTGCTGCTGGCACGATTGCTTCTGCTGTAGCTGAGGGTAAATCGGTAGGAATCATAGATCTTACCCGAGGAGAATTGGGAACTAGGGGTTCTGCAGAGGATCGTGATAAGGAAGCCTCAAAAGCAGCAAAAATACTCGGAGTTAGTGTTAGAGAAAATCTAGGATTCGCAGATGGCTTTTTCGAAAACAATAAAGAACATCAGCTGGCCATTATTCGAAAAATTAGAAAGTATCGTCCAAAGATTGTGATTGCCAATGCGGTTCACGATCGTCATATTGATCACGGGAGAGGAGCGAAGCTAGTCAGTGATGCCTGTTTCTTAAGTGGATTACAGAAAGTAACCACCTTAAATGATCAAGGAGAGAATCAAGAAGTTTTTCGCCCACAGCATGTTTATCACATGATTCAGTGGTACGACCTTGATCCTGATTTTGTAGTTGACATCAGTCACACTATAGATAAAAAGGTAGCGTCTATTCTCGCCTATTCTACACAGTTTTATGATCCAAATAGTAAGGAGCCTGAAACACCTATTAGCAGTAAGAACTTTTTAGATTCGGTGAAGTACCGCGCTCAGAATATGGGAAGAATTACTGGAGTAGCTTATGCAGAGGGTTTTACGGTTCAACGATATCCATTAATTAAAAGTTTGTTTGATATCCACTAATTTGTTGTGCTTTTCTCTTTGAATTGAATCTAGAAAAATACTACATTTGCCAACCTGAAATTACACGGTGGTTGTAGCTCAGTTGGTTAGAGCGCTGGATTGTGGTTCCAGAGGTCGCCGGTTCGAACCCGGTCTTCCACCCAAAAGAAAAAGGGCTCCATAATGGAGCCCTTTTTTATTGATCGGTATTATTGCCTTATTCTTCAACTTCAGCCTTATCTACCACTGGTTTTTGATCTCTATTGGCAACTTCTAAGGCCGTATGAAACACCAATCTTGAACGATTCTCTAATAAATCATAATTGATCTTATCAGGGGTATCACTTTCGCGGTGATAGTCATCATGAGTTCCATTGAAATAGAAGATGATAGGGATATTGTTTTTTGCAAAATTATAATGATCAGATCGATAGTAGAATCGATTTGGATCATTCTCATCGTTATAGGTATAATCGAGTTCAATTTGCATATACTTTTGATTCACCGCCTCCGAGAGTTCATGAAGATCTGTACTTAGTTTATCCGATCCAATGAGATAGATGTAATTGCGATCTCCTAAGCGTTCAGGATCGATACGACCAATCATATCAATATTCAGGTTAGTTACCGTATTTTCTAACGGATAAAGAGGTTCAAAATCGGTATAGTATTCAGATCCTAATAAGCCTTTTTCTTCTCCCGTAACATGCAAGAATACTACAGTTCTTCTTGGGCCTTTTCCTTGCTCTTTGGCCATTTTAAATGCTTCAGCAATTTCTAAAAGCGCAACGGTTCCTGACCCGTCATCATCCGCACCATTATTAATTTCTCCATCCGCATTGATTCCAATGTGGTCTAGGTGAGAAGAGATTACAACGTACTCAACAGGAAATTCAACGCCTTCAATAACTGCAGCAACATTTTCAGTATCCACTTCTTTGGTTCCTCCTTGTATAGAGGCAGTAAAACTTAAATCAAGGGCTTTACCTTCAAAATCATCCTTGCTTAGCCCGAATAGAGCTAAAGATTCTGATTTTAATAGACCGCTGAAGAGCGTTTCTTCGCCAGTGTCTAGACTCATTTGTCCGCTATTGTTTCGTCTCATGTAGGAGAAATAACGGTTGTAACGCGCAAAATTGTCATCGTCGACAAAAAGAAGACCAGCCGCGCCATTTTCTTTAGCTGCATCTACTCTTTTAGGTAGTGCCTCAGATCGATTGCTCCATTTCGATATTTCCTCGGTGCCAGTAAGAACATAGGTTCCGTCGTCATTTTTAGGTTCACCTGCTACAGCAAGAACCATTTTCCCTTCAACATCGAGGTTTTCATAGTTATTAATAACTCCATCTACAATACCATGGCCAACGAACACCATTGCATATTCACCATCAAGTGGCGTAAAGCTCACTAATTGCTCTCCCAATTCTAAGGAGGTGTTTCCTACAGAAGCTGAACCTGTCGGAGCCGTCGTGTATTTTACGGGTACTTTCTGAATATAGTCGTTGGTGCCTGCAGCAGGGTCAATATTTAGTTTCTTGTAATAATCGACGATATACTGAACGGCCTTTTTCTGGCCTTCGGTTCCGGTTTCACGTCCTTCGAACTCATCAGATGCGTAAATGAATAAATGTTCTTTTAATTCAGCTTCAGTAATTGAAGCAGCAAGTTCAACCGCATCAGCATCACTCACCTCAACGGCTACTTTGGATTCATTTCTAGCACATCCGACCAGTAATGATAAGATTAAGAGAGAAAATAGACTTCTTTTCATGTTTGAATTATTTGTCACCAAGTTACACAAACTACCCAATATGCCATTTCATTCTTGTAATTTTGATGTATGCTTAGATTTAAAATCTTTGGTTTCGTACTTTTTTTCTTCAATGGCATTAGCGCCCAGATCAACCCTCCGACTTTAAAGGATTTTGACCTAAAAGGAAGGGTGTATCAGTGTATTCAACAATCAGAATATGGATCAGAGACCTATGAGTTTGATAAGGAGGGTAGATTACTTCGATTAAGCACCCTGCTTGATCAGAACAGGCGAGAAGAAATACGATTCATATACAAGAATGACACCTTAGACCAAAAATGGATTGAGGTGTATGAGGACAATTCATTAAAAAAAGACATGTCTTATGTGTTTCATTTCGATTATGGAAAAAATAAGGTAATCGAATGGACAATTAGGTTAGACGAGGAAAGTGTTTCGAAAACCACTTACTCTTATGATGATCGGTCGAGGTTACTCAACCGATTACTGTCAGATGGAATTGAAGAGGAGCGTTACGATTATCAATACCTAGAAACCAGAGATTCAACAGTGACTCGCATCTTTAAGAACAATGAACTTGTAGAACGCACATGGATTAAAAAAATGGCTTCAGATCTTAAAGAACAGTTGATTACTGAAGAATGGAGTCAAGGAATACTTCTGCGTAAAAATGCTATTGAAAAAAATCAAAATGCTCAAATCATTAAAGAGGCACTTACTGATTATGTTTTTCAAAGGGATTCGATGATCACCACTTCACAAAGACAGATTACCTACGCTTACGATGAAAACGGTAATGTCAACAGTATTGTCACTGGTAATGGTCTTGTCAGCAAGCGACAGAATTACATTTATCAATACGATAACCATATCCCTTCGAATTGGGTAAAAAGGATTGAAATACCAAGTAACAAATACATTAACCGAATAATTACTTACCATACAGAACCATGATTTCGAAACAAGAAGTTTTAGATCGATGTAATTCAAGAAAGAAGGGGACACTAATGGAAACCTTGGATATTACTTTCGTAGCTATAGATTTTGAAGATCAATCAATAACTGCTAAAATGCCGGTGACAAAAGCGGTTCACCAGCCCGACGGTGTTTTACATGGCGGGGCCACAGCTGCTCTAATAGAAACGGTTGGGAGTGTTGCTGTATTTGTTTTTAAACAGACTGAAAACTGGTTAGTGAGAGGAATCGAAATCAGTGCCAATCATTTAAAATCAATAAAAGAGGGCGATGTATTCGCCACTGCTAAACCTGTTCACCTAGGCAGAACTACACAGCACTGGGAAATTAAGGTAACTGATAAAGAGGGTGCCTTAATTTCTGTGGGTAAATTACTGACGATAACCTTAGAAAAGAAGTAGTGTTTAAGGAAACTCCTTTGTTACTATCTAGAATCGAGGAAATCTTACAAGCGGGTCTTGATTTCGCTTTTTACAGATCGCCAAAAAGTGATCAGGTTGTGCTCTTACAATTGAGCGCTATTAAGGGTGAAGCGCATCATTCTATTGATGATTTATGGGTGATCTGTCCTTTTTCTGCAGAACATTTGCCTTATTACTATCGGGTGCTCTCTGAGGAGTCTTTTACGTTAGATTCAAATTTTAGAGATGATCAGTTTAAAATGCTAGATATTCCTAAATCTACTTTGAAGGATTACCGTTTAAAAGTCGCCAATGCAATCGATGAAATAGGAAAGGGTGTACTGAACAAGGTGGTACTTCATACTCAGGTTGAACTAGCGTACTCCAAGGAAATACACCGTTTAATACACAAGGTTTTAGCAGCAGATACTGAAGGTTTTCGGTATTCTTTTTACAGTGCAGAACTTGGTCTTTGGATGGGCATCACCCCAGAAGTATTGGTTCATTCAACGAATAGAGATTTTAAAACGATGGCTCTTGCTGGTACTCGAAAATTAGAGGACTTGGATGCCGATCCTTTCAGAGAAAAGGAAAGAGCAGAACAAGCTTGGGTAACTAAGGAGATTGTTGAATTATTGAATACATCTGCCGATTCAATGCATGTAGGAGATGTAGAGACGGTAAAGGCGGGTAAATTGGCGCATTTAAGGACCGTTATCAAAGGGGAGATGAAATCACCCTTAACTACTGCCGATATCGCAAGTGTTTTACATCCCACAGCTGCTGTTTGTGGTTATCCGAAACGTTTGGCCTACCGATATATTGAAGAAAACGAATTACTTCACCGATTCCTTTATTCTGGTTATTTAGGAAGAGTTCAAAAAGAGTCCTCTTCCCTTTATGTG
>JAYPSS010000089.1:0-6139 GCA_038133115.1 Flavobacteriaceae bacterium
TTATCTTCTAAAGCTTCGAAAGTAACCGTTTGTGGGTTGGTATTTGGCTGCTCCATAAAGGTTGTGATCCCGCCAGCTAGCGCTGCTCGACTTTCTGTCGCGATCGTTCCTTTATGGGTTAATCCTGGTTCGCGAAAATGAACCTGATTATCAATACATCCGGGCAAAAGTAGCTGTCCTTGTAAATCGATAACCTCGGCGGTATCGTCTGAAATGGAAGAGGCTATTTTGCTAATGAATTGATCTTCAACGAGAATGTCAGATTCAAAAATGGATGATTCATTTACAATTCTCGCATTTTTAATCAGGGTTTTCGGCATAATAGAATCTCTTTTTAGCAAAGATACTATCCAAACGCATTTTAAGCACCCCGAGAATGGCTTCTTTGACAATTGCGCCACTCATCTTCGACACTCCTCTGATGCGATCCGTAAAAACAATACTCACCTCTTTAATCTTTGCGCCCTTCTTGTAGGCTCTGAATTTCATTTCAATTTGAAAGGCGTATCCGACAAACCGTACTGCATCTAAATTCAACTTCTTTAGCAAGGAGGCTCGATAACACATAAAACCGGCCGTCGGGTCATATACAGGCATTCCTGTGATTAAACGAACATAGAAGGAAGCCCCGTAGGAGAGTAATATTCGATGCAGCGGCCAATTCACCACATTCACTCCCTTGCAATATCTACTACCAATAGCGACATCAGCACCTTTCTCACAGGCAGCATGTAGTCGAATTAAATCACTTGGAGAATGTGAAAAGTCAGCATCCATTTCAAAAATAAAGGAATAGCCCTTTGCTAAGGCCCATTTAAATCCATGGATATAAGCGGTACCAAGTCCGGCTTTTTCAGTTCTTACTTCGAGGTGAAGTGAGTCGGGATAACTATTCTGTAGTTCGCGAACCTTATCTGCCGTTCCGTCAGGAGAATTATCGTCAACGATGAGTACATGATACCCTTTATTTAAATCTTGAACGGCAGCAATGATCAATGCAACGTTTTCGATTTCGTTATAGGTTGGGATAATGACAAGGCATTCACTCATAGGCGGCTAAAATAGGACATTTGTGTCGATCCAAGGACAACTTCAAAAACGTACCTTTGATTTCTGTAATGAGGCTCAAGTTTTCCTTTAACGTTCAACTCGTTGTAATTACCCTGATCAATCTGCTTCAGGCAAGTTTTACTGGCCTTTTAAAAGACGAGGCCTATTATACATATTTCGCAAAGAAGATGCAGTGGGGGTATTTTGATCATCCACCCCTTGTTGCCCTACTAGCACTCCCTTCGTCGATTGAAGGCTTGGGGCTTTTTGGCGTTCGAATTGTAAGCGTGGTCAGCGTTTCACTTAGTTATTGGCTACTGTTCCAAACACTGAGTAAGGAGACGAAGGAAAGAATGTCTAACGGGCTATTTTCACTGTTGCTACTTGGCTTGCCACTAGTTAATCTCTACGGATTTCTCACCTTACCCGACACAGGGACACTCCTATTTACAGCGCTATTTCTTTACGCCTACAAGCAATTTCTCTTAAAGACAAAATACGCTGTCTTTGCGATAGGTCTAGCTATGGCAGGTCTCATGTACAGCAAGTACACCGGTGTGTTGATCCTATTTGGTGTGATCGCTTCTAACCCTGCTTTAATCAGAGATAGTAGGGCCTGGAAGGCGGTCGTACTAAGCATACTCTTATTCGGTCCACACTTACTGTGGCTCTCACAAAACGAATGGGTGACCTTGAGGTTTCATCTTTCGGAACGCCCGAATCACGCCTTTGAATTTCTCCCATTCACTGGAGGGTTTTTTCTAAACGCTATCGCCATTATCGGACTATTTTTTTTCGACTTCTATCGAGCCTTATTTACAACCACTGCAAAAAACACCTTCGAAAAAGGACTAAGATTTACCGTTTGGATAGTTCTTGTGTTTTTCTTCTTTTCATCTTTCAGTAAAAAGTCTCAGCTTCAATGGTTACTCCCTATGGTCTATCCATTACTTCTGATCTTCATCGAAAGACCTCTATCTCTAAAAGAAACAAAACGAATTAAGAAGTTAGGACTCGTGAGTATCGTTCTCATTTTTAGTCTAAGATTTATGATGGCCTTTGAACAATTATCTCCGGTACATCTTGAACCTCATGGAGTCAAGGAATGGTCTGAGAAGATCTCAGCTAAGGCGAACGGTAAGCCCGTATTATTTATAGATTCTTATCAACGCGCTGCACTCTATGAATTTTACAGCAGACAAATAGGATTGTCCTATAACACTCTTGATTACCGGCCGAATCAATACGATTTTGATACACGCTGGTCAAGTATTAATCAAGATTCTGTCTTTGTAATCAGTTCTAAGCCCTACGATTTCGAACAACGCATGGATAGTCCTGAAGAAGGAGATCTATTCTGGAGCACAACAACCTACCTCGATCTGATTTTACCTGATGAGATTATCATCGATTCAATGCGTATTCAGTTGAAGCGCGAATTACCGGGAAAGCTTTATTTAGCAGAGCTCGATAAGTTTAGACGCGTTCAAACGATACATCTATTAAAAGTCGAAGAGAATAATCCTACATCGATTCCAGCGACAAACCTAGTTTATCCTTTCTATCGAATAGGCATTTCATCACCAGGCCTGCCTCCAAGAATAATTCATAAGTTTGCTCAACCTTCAAGGCTATGACCGCGGATACTATTTTCATCTTTTGCTTTATTCTTTTAGGTCTATTAGTTCTTATCAAAAGGGCTTATCCGGAACCTTTTCGACTTTTCATACAACTTCCTTTTAATGATACTTTCATTCGACTCTATGATTCAAAATTGCGATCATGGCGCTTCACACTTTGGGGGTTTTTAGCAACGGGAATCCTTAGCCTTTCTTATTTAATCGAAAAACTAAGTTTTAAAGCTTATGTCGATGAAAAACTAGGGTTTAATTGCTATTTCTTTATCATAGCTGTTTTATTCCTTAAACAGATTCTTCGATTCAACGCAGGAGTTTATCTCTTTAAAAGAAAAAAGGCTTCAAAACTAATTAGTTGTGTCGCCGCAAGTTTTTTAGCCTACCAAGGACTCATCTCCTTCTTATTTACCTGGCTTTATTTCGCAGAAATAGTACCCTACTCATTTCTCGAAACACTTTATTTCTTTCTGATTTTTGTCCTACAGATTCTAAGCTATTTCAGTGTAATCAAAAAGTCTCAACGCCGTAACATACGCTTCGGTGTGGCGTTAATTTTATATATTTGCATTCTCGAAATGGCACCCTTGACAGTGTTGTTAATGGTCATAAAATGAATTGAATATGAAAGTGAAAACCATATTGGTTTCTCAGCCCGAGCCGAAATTAGAGAACTCTCCCTATGCAAAGCTCATAGAGAAAGAAAAACTCACTGTCGATTTCAGACCATTCATTCATGTTGAAGGGGTAGATTCTAAAGAGGTGCGAGCTCAAAAGATCGACCTCAGCAAATTCACTGCCATTATTCTAACCAGTCGCAATGCCGTAGACCACTACTTTCGACTAGCTGAAGAAATGCGTTTCAAGGTTCCAGATACCATGAAATACTTCTGTCAGTCTGAAGCGGTTGCTTTTTATCTTCAGAAATATGTGGTTTATCGCAAGCGTAAAATTTATGTAGGGCAACGTCTACTATCTGACCTCGCTCCTAACTTCAAGAAGTACAAAAACGAGACTTATTTATTACCGTCTTCTGATTCGCTAAAGCCAATTGTGCCGGATACCTTGAATGAATTTGGAATTAATTGGACTCGAGGAATCTTCTACAAGACGGTTATGAGTGACCTATCAGATTTAGCAGACGTTTATTACGACATTCTCGTTTTCTTTAGCCCAACAGGAATCGAGAGCCTGTTTCACAACTTTCCTGATTTCGCTCAAAATAACACGAGAATCGCTGCGTTTGGCAGTAGCACGATTCAAGCTGCAGAAGCTAGAGGACTAGTGGTGAATATCAAAGCTCCAACCCCTGAAACTCCGTCCATGACAATGGCGCTTCAGAAGTACATCAGTGAGGTTAACGCTTAAAAGCCTTAAGCGCTAAAAATCCCCAATTTGCAATTAAAAATAGCCCGCCTATAGGGGTCACAGGCCCGAGAAACGAAAGTTTCACGCGTAGTAATTGCTGTAGATTGAGGAAGTAAATACTTCCTGAGAACAATAGTATCCCGACAATAGTCAACCAGAAAGAGGTTTGCTTTACATCTTCGTCAAAATAAGAGGTTAATAGAACGATCATTAGGAGTAAAACGTGGGTCATCTGATACCGAACCCCAATGGTAAAGCTCTCTAATTGCTCAGGGCTCAATACTTCTTTTAAGGCATGAGATCCTAAAGCTCCTAGAATGACCGCGATCATTCCTAAAAACAACGTTATTGAAACTTTTATCTTCATTTCACTTGTATTTTATAAGTATATGTATCTTAATCGTTCAAAATTTGTCACATGAAGAACTCAGACTCAATCTATACACTAGACGGGATAGATAAAACCATACTATCCTATCTAATGAAAGATGCTAGAACTCCTATTCTGGAAATTTCAAGAAAGGTAGGAATTTCGGGAGCAGCTATTCATCAACGGCTTAGAAAACTAGAGCAAGCGGGTGTATTAGAAGGTTCAAAAATGGTGATCAATACCAAGAAACTGGGCTATAGTACGATGGCGTATATTGGTGTATACCTAGACAAAGCCATGAATAATCCGTCTGCAGTTAGAGCGTTGCAAGAGATCCCTGAAGTTTTAGAATGCCATTATACCACAGGCAACTGGTCCATACTCATCAAGGTGCTTTGTAAAAATAATGAACACCTCATGCAGATTCTAAACAATCACATTCAACGAATTGAAGGAATCTCAAGAACAGAAACCTTCATTTCTCTTAATCAACAAATCGATCGACAAATTAGTCTCTAGAGCGCATCACCTGCATCGCCCAGTAAAGAAGCGAAGCTAAAGCACCTAGCGCCGCAACTAGATAAGTTCTTGCTGCCCATTTCAGGGCATCTTGAGCGCCATAATATTCCTGATCGGTAAGCATTCTCTCCCTCGTTAACCAAGCCAAAGCTCTTCGGCTGGCATCGTATTCCACAGGAAGGGTAATAAAACTAAAAACGGTTGCAATAGCCATAAGACCAAGCCCTAAAAGAGCAATAAGAAACCCAAATGAACTTCCTGCGCCAAAAGAAAGGGCAATCCCTATAATCACAATCCAAGTTGAAAGTCCTGAAGAAACTTGAACAATAGGAACTAGCTGTGATCGCATCGTCAACCATTTGTACGCCTCTGCATTTTGTACCGCGTGTCCTACTTCATGTGCAGCTACCGCAGCTGCAGATGCATTTCTTCCTGAGTAAACCGCCTCACTAAGATTTACGGTTTTGTCTAGAGGATTGTAATGATCCGTTAATCTACCGGGAGTAGAAATAACACGAACATCGCTAATGCCATGATCATCGAGCATTTTTTGAGCAATTTCAAAACCTGACCATCCGCCCGAAAGTTTGGTTTTCTCGTACTTTCTAAACTTTGATTTTAATCGCTGAGAAACACCAGCACTCACTAGGGTTATTAAAATGAGTAATAAATAATATCCGCCCATAATTATAGAATGAACTTATTAAACAACGATATTGACAATTTTACCGGGTACCACAATGACCTTTTTCGGCGCTGCGCCTTTAAGTTGCTCCACAGTCTTATCGTGAGCCATCACCGCTTTTTCAATCTCATCTTTGGATGCATCAGCGCTCAAAGTAATCTTAAAGCGCATTTTTCCATTGAAAGAAACCGGATACTCCTTTTCAGATTCGACTAAATAGCTTGCATCAAAGACAGGAAAGGGCTGATGTGCTATCGAAGGTGAATTACCCAATTTTACCCATAATTCCTCTGCAATATGAGGCGCATAGGGTGAAACAAGAATTGCTAATGGCTCTAGGATTTGTCTAGAAAAACACTTTTCAGAAGTCAGCGTATTTACACAGATCATAAATGACGAAACAGAAGTGTTGAACGAGAACGACTCTAGATCATCTTGCACCTTTTTGATCGTCTTATGAAGAACCTTAAACGATTCTGCACTTGGATTTTCATCATTTACTGAATCATATAA
>JAYPSS010000090.1:0-6052 GCA_038133115.1 Flavobacteriaceae bacterium
AACATCAATTTTTAGAGGAGGAAAAAATTGTCGACATGGTTGTAGGTCCTGATGCCTACAAAGACCTACCCAATCTGGTAGGAAAAGTCGACGAGGGAAGAGAAGCTGTAAATGTGATTCTCTCTAAAGAAGAAACTTATGGCGACATAGCACCTGTTCGATTGGGATCGAACGGAGTAACTGCATTTGTATCCATCACTAGAGGCTGTGACAACATGTGCACCTTCTGCGTGGTTCCATTTACTCGAGGTCGCGAACGAAGTAGAGATCCTGAATCTATCTTGAAAGAAGTAAATGATTTGTGGGATAAAGGATTTAAAGAAATTACTCTTCTGGGTCAAAATGTTGACTCTTATCTGTGGTATGGCGGAGGTCTTAAAAAAGACTTTGAAAAGGCCAGCGAAATGCAAAAAGCAACCGCGGTCAACTTTGCAAATCTTTTAGCTTTAGTAGCAGATGCCCAGCCTAACATGAGAATTCGGTTCTCTACGAGCAATCCACAGGACATGACCTTAGATGTCATCGAGGTAATGGCCAAGTACGATAACATCTGTAAATACATTCACCTCCCCGTACAGAGCGGATCAGATCGCATCTTGAAGAAGATGAATCGTCTTCACACTCGTGAAGAATACATGAGATTGATTGATAATATTCGTTCGATCATTCCTGACTGCGGGATTAGTCAAGATATGATCGCTGGTTTCCCAACAGAGACTGAAGAAGATCATCAAGACACCCTGTCGCTAATGGAATATGTGAAGTATGATTTCGGATTTATGTTCGCCTATTCTGAGCGTCCAGGCACTTTAGCCGGAAGAAAATTTGAGGATGACATTCCTGAAGAAGTAAAAAAGCGTCGATTAAACGAAATCATCCATCTGCAACAGAAACATGCCTTGTATCGCACTCAAAGTCATGTTGGCAAAACCGAAGAGGTGTTGATTGAGGGGGATTCAAAAAAATCAGACCAGCATTGGATGGGCAGAAACTCTCAGAATACCGTGGTTGTTTTTGAGAAGGAACACTATCAAATCGGTGATTATGTCAATGTTAAAATTGAAGACTGTACCTCAGCTACCCTTCTCGGTAAAGCTGTAGGATATGGGGTTCACCAAAGTTAAAAATTTATGGATTCGGTCAATCAAATCAAGCAACGCTTTGAAATCATCGGTACGAACCGAAAGCTCGAAATGGCTATCGAGAAAGCGATTCGAGTGGGCCCAACCGATATTTCAGTACTCATTACCGGAGAAAGTGGTGTTGGTAAAGAGGTAATGCCCAAAATCATACACTCTCAATCACACCGAAAACACCACAAGTACATTGCTGTAAACTGCGGAGCCATTCCTGAAGGAACTATAGACTCAGAACTATTCGGACACGAGAAGGGTGCCTTCACGGGTGCCACTCAAACACGTCAAGGTTATTTCGAGGTAGCCGACGGGGGCACTATTTTTCTTGATGAGGTTGGCGAACTACCCCTACCTACACAAGTACGTCTCCTACGTGTACTGGAGACGGGCGAATTCTTAAAAGTAGGTTCTTCTAAGGTGCAAAAAACGAATGTACGAATCATCGCTGCCACCAATGTCAAGATGCAAGAGGCGATTCAAAAGGGGCAATTCAGAGAAGACCTTTTCTACCGTTTAAGTACGGTAGAAATCGAACTACCCCCTCTTCGTGAGCGCAAAGAAGACATTCATTTGTTGTTTAGAAAGTTTGCGGTTGACTTTTCGAGAAAATACAACATGCCTACCATCCGACTAGAAGATGATGCCATACAATTATTAGAAAAATATCGCTGGCCAGGAAATATTAGACAGCTGAGAAATACCGCCGAGCAGCTCTCTGTTTTAGAAACCGAACGCAGCATAAGTGCCCTTACATTAAATCAGTATTTACCCCACTTGTCTGGAGATAATTTTCCCGCCTTAGTTGGAAAAGGCAAACAAGACGACGGAGGAGATTTTAGCAGCGAAAGAGAAATCTTATATAAGATACTCTTTGACATGCGAGCAGACATCAATGAACTTAAAAAGATTACAGCCAACCTAAGTGGTGGAGTAGATCGAACCGAAGAAGTAGAGATTGAACCTAGAGGATTAACCAACGAGAATACAGCAATTCTCAGTCTTCCAGAAAATAGAAAACTAAACCTTGTCGATGATTACGACTTCGCAGAAGAAATTCAAGAAGAAGAAACCTTATCATTGCATGAGAAAGAGATTGAACTCATTAAGAAATCCCTAGAGCGAAATAGTGGTCGAAGAAAAGCCGCTGCCGAAGAACTAGGAATTTCAGAACGAACCCTCTATCGAAAAATAAAGCAGTACGATCTATGAAAAAATTAGGAATCGGCTTACTGGTTATTCTACTGTACTCTTGCGGTCTGAAGATTAATTATAATCTTTCGGGCGCGAGTGTTGGGACCGCTGAAAGTTTTCAAGTAAACTTTTTTCAGAATGTTGCCGATCAATCACCAGGGTCTACTATAGAACCTGGACTAGATCGAGATTTCACAATGGCACTTCAAGACCTGATCGTCAACCAGACAAGTCTTTCCCTCACTGGTTCGGGAGGGGATCTGGTTTACGAAGGCGAAATTGTAGCCTACAACGTTCAACCCATGACTGCCACCGCGAATCAAACAGCAGCTCAAAACCGGTTGAATATGGCGGTAAATGTTAGATTTTACAACAACACTAAAGAGGATTCAAACTTCGAAAAGCGTTTTAGTTTCTTTTACGACTTTCCTGCAACGAGCCTTTTAGAAAGTGTGAAAGCGCAGGCACACGAGGTGCTATTCGAACGAATTACCCAAGATATTTTCAACGCCTCATTAGCAGACTGGTAATGCTCGTAAACGCTTCAACATATAATGACTGGCTCGAAAATTTCGAGAAAATAGACGTAGAGGGTCGCGAAGAAATTCGAAGAATAACGAAACGTTATCCTTACATGCAAAGTTCATGGGTGCTTCTTTGGATATCGAGTGAACAACCTGAAACCAAACAAAACGCCCTTCAAAGAGCCGCAAGTTTGAGTTCAAAGCACGCGATCTTGCACGCTCTTGACCTTGGAATCAATGATTCTATTGATATTGACGAGTCGAGTATTTCTAGTGCATTGTATCAGAAAATTCAAGAGGTAGAAGAGGAAGTTGAATTAGCAGGCGTTAAACCCAGGGAGAATAGAGTTGCCCACGCATTAACTCATGTAAAACAAACTTTTGAAATTGAACTTCAAGAAGTAGTGCCCAGCCCTCAAATACCAATAGTTGAGAGGCCTAGCTTCGAACTCGAAGGATCTGTAGAGTCTGCAGAAACTAGCGTCCAAAAATCTTTTGCTGACTGGATGAAACTGATGGTTAGCGGACAAACCGTTGACCTTGTTGGTGGTGTTAGCACCAATGAACAAGAACGAAGGTTTGCACTACTCGATCAGTTCATTGAAACTAACCCTAAGATAAAAGCAGTAAGTGGCGAAGCAGAATCTCAAGTCAATTACGAAAACAAGTTTGAATTAGAAGATGTCGTTACAGAGACTTTAGCCCAGCTTTTATTCGACCAAAAAAAATACGGGAAAGCAATTAAAGCCTACAAGGCGCTTTCTTTGAAATATCCAGAAAAAAGTAGTTTCTTTGCCAACCAAATTAAAAATGCCAAGGCCCTTAAAGCCAAGGATTAAGTGAAAAAATATGAGCACATTTAGTATATTTCTGATTCTAATCATCGCAGTTTCTCTGCTACTCACATTAGTAGTAATGGTTCAAAATCCGAAAGGAGGAGGGCTTTCTTCAAGCTTTGGAGGTAGTACGCAAGTGGTAGGTGGAGTAAAAAACACCAATGATTTTCTAGACAAAACCACATGGACATTAGCGATCCTTCTAGTAGCTCTTATTCTTCTTTCGAATGTTTCTTTAAGAAGCGGTTTCGCTCAAAACGATTCGAAAGTTCTAGACGGTAGCGAAGCTGTTATCGAAGAAGTTGCTCCAGCAGCTGTAGAAATTCCTTCAACCTCAACAGAAAACGAGGAGTAATATTTACTTCAGTCTAAAACATACAAATGCCAGCTTGTCAGACAAGTTGGCATTTTTTATTACAGCTTGTCAGTTTTTTTCCTTTGGCATCATTTTCGTCTTTTTAGAAATCGAAAAACTTTTAAAACAAACATATTATGTCAAATCCAACTATCAAACCATTAGCTGACAGGGTTCTAGTTGAGCCCTTAGAGGCTGAGACTAAGACAGCCTCTGGTATTATCATTCCAGACACAGCAAAAGAGAAGCCGCAAAAAGGCACTGTTGTAGCTGTTGGTCCTGGAACTAAGGACGAGCCACTTACAGTAAAGGTAGGTGACACCGTTCTTTACGGAAAATACGCAGGAACTGAGTTAAAGCTTGAGGGAACTGAGTACCTCATGATGCGTGAAAGTGACATTTTAGCAATTATCTAATTTAAAAAATTATGGCAAAGGATATCAAATTTGACATTGAAGCAAGAGACGGCCTAAAAAGAGGGGTCGATGCATTAGCAAACGCGGTGAAGGTAACGCTTGGTCCGAAAGGAAGAAACGTGATCATTTCAAAATCTTTTGGCGGCCCATCGGTAACTAAAGATGGAGTTAGCGTTGCAAAAGAGATTGAGTTAACCGATGCTCTTGAAAACATGGGAGCACAAATGGTTAAAGAAGTAGCTTCTAAAACTAACGATCTTGCGGGTGACGGTACCACTACCGCTACTGTACTTGCACAAGCCATCGTAAAAGAAGGTTTAAAGAACGTAGCAGCAGGTGCTAATCCAATGGATCTTAAAAGAGGTATTGACAAAGCGGTTGAAGCCTTAGTAGAAGATCTTCACAAACAATCAAAAACCGTTGGTGACTCAACAGACAAAATCAAGCAGGTAGCTTCTATTTCTGCAAATAATGACGGAACGATTGGTGATCTTATCGCTCAAGCCTTCGAAAAAGTAGGTAAAGAGGGAGTAATCACTGTTGAAGAAGCGAAAGGTACAGATACTTATGTAGATGTAGTAGAAGGGATGCAATTCGATCGCGGATACCTATCTCCTTACTTCGTTACCGATTCAGAGAAGATGACTACTGAGCTTGAAAGCCCATACATCCTTCTTTACGACAAGAAGATTTCAGCAATGAAAGATTTATTACCTGTTCTTGAGCCCGTTGCTCAAAGCGGTAAGCCTCTTTTAATTATTGCTGAAGATGTAGACGGTGAGGCTCTTGCTACTTTAGTAGTAAACAAACTTCGCGGATCACTTCGTATCGCTGCAGTTAAAGCTCCAGGCTTTGGAGATCGTCGTAAGGCAATGCTAGAGGATATCGCCATCTTAACGGGCGGTACAGTAATCGCTGAAGAGCGCGGATTTAGCCTCGACAACGCGACTATCGATATGTTAGGTACTGCAGAAAAAGTAAGTATTGACAAGGACAACACAACCATTGTAAATGGTGCAGGTAATGCAGATGACATTACTGCTCGTGTCAACCAAATTAAAGCTCAAATCGAGACCACAACTTCTGATTACGACAAAGAGAAACTACAAGAACGTCTTGCGAAGTTAGCAGGAGGTGTTGCTGTTCTTTATGTGGGAGCTGCTTCAGAGGTTGAAATGAAAGAGAAGAAAGACCGTGTAGATGATGCACTTCACGCAACACGTGCTGCTGTTGAAGAAGGTATTGTTGCCGGTGGAGGTGTTGCGCTAGTTCGTGCAAAATCAGTTCTTTCAAGCATCGAAACAACGAATGCAGATGAAAAAACCGGTATCCAAATCGTTGAGCGTGCTATCGAAGCCCCACTACGCACCATCGTAGAAAATGCAGGTGGAGAAGGTTCAGTAGTTGTATCTAAAGTTCTTGAAGGTAAAGACGACTTCGGATATGATGCGAAAACCGATCAATACGTGAACATGCTTGAAGCTGGAATTATCGACCCTAAGAAAGTTACTCGTGTGGCCTTAGAAAATGCTGCATCAGTATCAGGTATGATTCTAACTACAGAATGCGCACTTATTGATATCAAAGAAGATGC
>JAYPSS010000091.1:0-6043 GCA_038133115.1 Flavobacteriaceae bacterium
GTACGATTTCAATCGGCTTAACTGGGGCTTTACTCTTCGGAATAAAGATATAAGCCCCCTCGTTAGCAAAGGCCGTATTTAGGTTCGTTAAGGCGTCTTTTTGATCGGCAACTTTGTTGAAATACTTCTCAACAATATGCTTGTACTTTGGCTTTTCAATAGCGGCGCTAAATAGACATACGTCAACTCCGTCATGAGTCGTTTCAGACAAAAACGAACTGTACTGCCCATCAACAAAAACGATCTTAAACGTCTCTGTTTCGTGAAGAAAATACTGTCGAACTGCTGGATATTCTAATGCGCATTTCGATCCTGGAAAAATGCTAAAGTCTTTTTTGAGCAAAGACTGTAACGAAGTGTATTTCCATGCCTCGAGTTTTTTGGTCGGAAACCCTTGCTCTTCAAAACGCTTTAAGGCGGCCGTTCGAATCTCGTGAACCTCATCGTTCACATTTACCTTGTCTTCGAAGGCAATAAATGAAGAGAGTAATTTTTCGTTAAGATCCATAATCTATTCGTTCTCAGCTTTGATCCAGTCGTATCCTTTTTCCTCTAATTCGAAAGCCAACTCCTTGGTTCCCGACTTAACAATCTTTCCGTTGTAAAGTACGTGTACATGGTCGGGAACGATATAGTCAAGTAATCGCTGATAGTGAGTGATTACCACAATAGCGTTTTCTTTACTGCGTAGCTTGTTGACACCATTGGCAACAATTCGAAGCGCATCGATGTCAAGTCCCGAATCGGTTTCATCAAGAATCGCCAGCTTAGGTTCAAGCATTGCCATCTGAAAGATCTCATTACGCTTCTTTTCTCCACCAGAAAAACCTTCGTTTAAAGAGCGCGATAAAAACTTGCGATCAATCTCTAACAAACTCGACTTCTCGCGAATCTTTGAAAGCATCTCGTTGGCAGGCATGTCTTCAAGACCTTTAGCCTTGCGCGATTCATTGATCGCGGCCTTGATAAAATTCGTAACTGTTACGCCTGGAATTTCTACCGGATATTGAAACGAAAGAAACACCCCTGCATGAGCACGCTCTTCAGGATCTAGGTCTCCAAGGTCTTCTCCGCTTAAGCTAATGCTACCTTCAGTTACCTCAAAATCTTCTCTCCCAGCAATTACAGAGGCTAGCGTACTTTTACCAGAACCATTAGGTCCCATAATGGCATGTACTTCGCCTGGTTTAACCTCAAGGTTGATTCCTTTTAATATTTCCTTTTCTTCTACTCTTGCGTGAAGATTTTCAATCTTTAACATAGTCTTCTTGATTATCCTACTGAGCCTTCTAGGCTGATTTCTAATAATTTTTGTGCTTCTACTGCGAACTCCATCGGCAGCTTGTTCAGTACCTCCTTGCTAAACCCATTGACGATTAAAGCAATTGCCTTTTCTGTGTCAATTCCTCGTTGGTTGCAGTAAAAAATCTGATCTTCTCCGATTTTACTCGTGGTAGCCTCGTGCTCAATTTGAGCTGATTTGTTTTTTGCTTCGATGTAAGGAAAGGTGTGTGCACCACACTCATTACCCATAAGTAGCGAGTCACACTGCGAGAAGTTTCTGGCATTCTCTGCTCGAGAACCAATTTGAACTAGGCCTCGATAACTGTTTTGCGATTTACCCGCAGAAATACCTTTTGAGATGATCGTGCTCTTGGTATTCTTACCTAGGTGGACCATTTTGGTGCCGGTATCTGCCTGTTGAAAGTTATTGGTTACGGCTATCGAATAAAATTCTCCAACCGAATGATCTCCTTTTAAAATACAAGACGGATACTTCCAAGTAACCGCAGAACCTGTCTCAACTTGTGTCCATGAGATTTTTGCATTACGCTCACACAGACCGCGTTTGGTCACAAAATTGAACACCCCGCCTTTACCCTCTTTGTCTCCAGGGAACCAGTTTTGAACGGTAGAATATTTGATTTCTGCGTCATCGAGCGCAATTAATTCAACCACTGCAGCATGAAGCTGATTTTCATCTCTTGATGGTGCAGTACAACCCTCAAGGTAGCTTACGTAGCTTCCCTGATCAGCAATTACAAGCGTTCTTTCGAACTGACCCGTACCCGCCTGATTAATTCTGAAATAGGTAGAGAGCTCCATAGGGCATTTAACTCCCTTGGGAATGTAACAGAAACTACCGTCAGAGAAAACCGCTGAATTAAGCGCCGCATAGAAATTGTCTTTTGCGGGAACAACGCTTCCGATATATTTTTTAACGAGCTCTGGATGTTCCTGGATAGCCTCTGAAATCGAACAGAAGATGATTCCTTTTTCTGCGAGTGTCTTTTTAAAAGTGGTTGCCACCGACACAGAATCCATAACGATATCAACCGCTACTCCAGCCAATTTTTTCTGCTCGTCGAGCGAAATTCCCAGCTTTTTAAACGTATCTAAAAGTTCGGGGTCTACCTCGTCGAGACTGTTGTATTTTGGCTTCTTGTTTGGGGCCGAGTAATACGAAATATCTTGAAAGTTGGGTTTCTCATAGTGAACATTAGCCCACTCTGGCTCCTCCATCTTTTTCCATTGGGCGAACGCCTCAAGTCTCCAGGCGGTCATCCACTCAGGCTCTTCTTTCTTTTTCGATATCGCTCGAACGATATCTTCGTTTAATCCTTTCGGAAGGGTGTCAGATTCGATGTCGGTGTAAAACCCGTACTCGTACTCTTTAGTCTCTAACTCCTTCTTTAATTCTTCTTCCGTATATGCCATAGCTTATCTTTTTGGTTAGAGTGAAAAACTTTCTCCGCATCCGCAAGTACGCTGCGCATTTGGATTGTTAAACACAAACCCTTTCCCGTTTAAGCCCCCCGAATACTCTAAGGTGGTTCCTACGAGATATAAAAAACTTCGTTTGTCAACAGCCACTCTTACCTGGTTGTCTTCAAATACTTTATCGGTTTCACCGATTGCTTTGTCAAACTTGAGTTCATACGTGAGGCCACTACAACCACCACTTTTGACCCCTACTCTCACAAAATCGGTGTCCGCATCAAAACCCTCCTCGCGCATTAGCGAGCGGACCTTTTCACGTGCAGATTCTGCTACTTTTATCATAAGTTGGGATATTTGATTGCAAAGATACGGCTTAGCGTATTTTTATCATAAGTAATGCACTGATATTCTATTGAGTGGCATAGACAGAATCTATAGTAATAGCAGTACCTTTGGCCGCATAACCACAGATCAAATGTTAGAAGAAAAGAATCCTTCCCTTAATTCGATCGAAAACCTAGGTGAATTCGGCCTTATCGACCATCTAACCAAAGCGATACCTACAAAGCTCAAAAGCACCGAAAAAGGAATAGGTGACGATGCAGCGGTAATCAATTTTGGCAAAAACCAAGCGGTCATCAGTACGGATATGCTCGTCGAAGGAATTCACTTTCATTTGGGTTACATGCCAATGAAGCACTTGGGCTACAAGTCGGTAATTGTCAACCTGTCTGATATCTGCGCAATGAACGCGACACCCACACACATCACGGTGTCGATATCTGTGTCTAATCGATTTTCTGTTGAAGCCCTTGAAGAATTTTACGCAGGGGTTGCGCTTGCCTGTAAAACCTATAACGTAGACTTAGTTGGGGGAGACACAGTAGCTTCTACGAAGGGGATGACGATTAGCGTAACTGCAGTTGGGGTGGCTGAGAAAAAGACTTTAGTTTACCGAGATGGTGCCAAAGAAGGGGATTTACTAGTCGTTTCTGGTGATTTAGGAGCGGCATTTCTAGGGTTTCAGATTCTCGAAAGAGAGCGTCAAGTGTTTGAGGCGAATCCGCAACACCAACCCGATTTAGATCAGTACAGCTATCTCATCGAAAGACAACTCAAGCCAGAAGCTCGAAAGGATATTCCCGAATTATTGGCAGCTCTTGAGGTTCAGCCAACTTCAATGATCGATATCAGCGATGGGCTTGCCTCAGAAATTAAACACCTTTGCAAACAATCTAAGGTTGGATGCCGTCTGTACGAAGACAAAATTCCTCTTGACCCTGCAATGATTAGTACCTGCGAAGAATTCTCTTTAGACTCAACAACGGTTGCTCTTAGTGGCGGAGAAGACTACGAACTACTCTTTACCATCTCGCAAGGCGATTACGACAAAATCAAAGGAAACCCGAATCTAACGGTAATTGGCCATATGAGTGCGGCGGCAGATGGAGAATATCTAGTAACTCGATCAGGGGAGGCCATCGAACTTAAAGCTCAAGGCTGGACAGCCTTCTAAGATGAGTAAAGAAATCCGTCTGGTAGCACTAGCGTTTTTTTCGCTTTTTTTCGGTGCAGGCAACCTCATTCTACCTCCTTTTTTAGGGTTCAACGCCTTTGATCAGTGGCCAATCGTAGCCGCTGGATTCTGTATTACTGCGATACTTATCCCTTATCTAGGCATCTTAGCCCACTCTAAAATACAAGGTGGACTTTATGAGTTAGCACAGCCCATTTTAAAGAAATTCGCGCTTCTCTATACTAGCGTAATCTTTATAATCTGTTTGCTCATAGTCGTGCCTCGGACTGCGGCTGTGACTTATGAATTGGGTGTTGCTCCATTTATAGACCTTTCCCCGCTACTAAGCGCACTTATCTTTTTTGGGGGTATCCCCTTTTTCGCTCTTTATAGAGGGCGAGTTTTATCTATTATCGGTAATTATATCACCCCGCTACTGGTAGCCCTGATGGTGCTTTTGATTGCACAATCCTTCGGTCGTAGCGTAACTCCGAATCCCAACGCTCAGTCTTTTGGCTTGCTCATTAGTTCAGGGATGATTGAGGGGTATCAAACCTTCGATGCCATCGCCGCGGTTGTGGTTGGTGCAGTTCTAGTGCTATCGGTAAAAAACCAGTTTACTTATCTCAATCTAAAGCAGCAATCAAACGTATTAAAACACGGCGGATTTTGGGCGGCCTTCGCGCTAATGACCATCTATTTAGGCCTTATTTTCTCAGGAGCTAGTCTTGCGTCTACAAGCGCCAACGATTACAACCGCTCTGAGCTATTGATCTACCTCAGCAGCTTTTTGTTTGAAGGTACCGGTACGCAAATATTAGGGGTTACCGTAGCTCTTGCCTGCTTTACTACTGCTGTGGGAATCGTTACTGGAGCTGCAGACTTTGTTAACGAACAAATTGATCCTTCAAGGAAGGCTTATGTCATAACCATCGCCATTGCCTGCATCGCTGGGGTACTGCTGGCGACATTGGGAGTAGATGAAATTATTCGTGTCGCCTATCCGGTATTACTGCTCGTCTACCCACTAACCATTGTTCTAATCTTACTGCACTTATTACCTAAACAATTAACGGGCGGGTACGTGCTGCAAATAGTAGCGGCGACGACCTTTTTATTTTCTATTCCAGACGCGATTCTGGGCTACATCGAATCGGTATATTTAAGGAGTATTTTAAAAATTATACCGTTCGGTATATTTCAGATAGGCTGGTTTATTCCTTCGCTATTGAGCGCTCTTATATCAATTAGCGTTCGTTCATTAGTGTCTCGATATGATCTGCCTCGATAGGAATAGATTGCATTAGATTTAATGGAGATCCGCTCGGCTGAACCACCACATTATCTTCTAGACGAACGCCAAAACCCTCTTCGGGAATATAGATTCCGGGTTCAACGGTAAATACCATTCCTGGCTTCATAGGAGTTTTCAGTTCTCCATAGTCGTGGGTGTTTAGCCCTAAATGGTGGCTGGTGCCATGCATGAAATACTTCTTATAGGCGAGCGGATTGTCAGAAACCTCCTTTTGATCTAATAACTTTAAACCAACAAGCTCTGAGCTCATCATTTTACCCACCTCTTTGTGGTATTCTGCCCATAGCACGCCGGGAACTAATAGAGCGGTTGCTTCATTCTTAACACGTAAAACTGCATTGTAAACAGCCTTTTGACGGTCGGTAAAACGACCGCTTACCGGAATAGTACGTGTCATATCGCTCGAATAATTAGCGTATTCGGCAGCAACATCCATTAGGAGTAAATCACCTGCCTTACACTGCTTATTATTCTCAATGTAGTGCAATACG
>JAYPSS010000092.1:0-6031 GCA_038133115.1 Flavobacteriaceae bacterium
AGGCGACTTCACTCCATATTTATATAAGACTACCGATTATGGTAAAAGCTGGAAGCTGATCACCAAAGGCATCGATCCTGAACATTTTACTCGAGTGGTTCGTGAAGATCCGGCGAGACAAGGGCTGTTATATGCGGGAACCGAAACGGGGATGTATATTTCTTTTGATGACGGAAAGACTTGGGATTCTTTTCAGAAAAATCTACCGATCGTACCGATAACCGACTTACACATCAAAGACAACAGCCTTATCGTGGCTACCCAAGGTAGAAGCTTGTGGATGATTGACGACCTAACCCTACTTCATCAATTAGACGCTCAAACGATGAAGCAAGAGGCTGTTTTGTTTGACCCTAAAGATGCTTACCGTACCAAAGGAGGTGGCGGTAGAGCTTCACTTACTGCAGGTACCAATCTGCCTGCGGGAGTCATCACGCATATGTACTTTAAAGATCTTAAACCGACCGACAAGGTGAGTTTAACCTATACTTCTAAAGCAGGGGATACTCTTGCTCACTTTAGTACTGACGCTAAGGATAGAAGTGAAAAACTAGGTATTAAAACAGGCGGAAACACCCACAACTGGGACACTCGAGGCAAAGGCGCAGAGCGACTACCCGGCATGATTCTATGGTGGGCGAATCTAGGAGGTCCAAAGGCCGTTCCTGGAACCTATGGCGTACATCTTAACTACAACGGCTCAGTTCAGTCGAAGGAATTTGAAATTTTACCAGATCCGAGAGCAGAAGCAAGTATGGCTGAGATGCAGGAGCAATATGATTTTATTACTGAAATCAATACTACCGTAGATCTTGCACACCAGTCAATTAAAAAGATAAGAGCCATCAATGAGAAGCTAGACGCCTTTGTTAGTGCGTATTCTTCAGACGCTTCAGTCGAAGATTTAGTAGCCAAGGCTAAGGAGTTGAAAGACCAATTCTCTGAGGTGGAGAAAGCGCTATATCAAACGCAAAATAGAAGTGGTCAAGACCCACTCAACTTCCCGATTAGGCTGACCAACAAATTGGCTCACCTTAATTCATTGGTTTCACTAGACGACTTTGGCCCAACGGTTCAAGACCGTGCAGTCAAGGCCGAATTGACTACTAAAATTGAAGAACAGTTAGCTCAATTCGACGAACTTGTTGAGAAGGAAATAGATGCTTTTAACGAAGCCTTTAACCAGAAACAGTTGCCTTTTTTACAGCTGAAAGACTAAGGTAGAATTAACGACCTTTGCCACTTGGAAGCATACAATTATATCAAGGCGTTACACCTCATATTTGTAGTCACCTGGTTTGCAGGACTATTCTACATGCCGAGGTTGTTTATCTATCATATTGAAGCACAAGAGAGCGAAGAACCCGCCCGGTCGATTCTGTCCGGGCAGTTCAAGCTGATGAGTAAGCGCCTTTGGTTGATTATCACTTGGCCTTCTGCAATACTCTGCACTTTATTCGCCATTGGTCTTTTAGCGCTGATGCCTGAATGGCTGTCACAGGGTTGGATGCATGTAAAACTCACTTTTGTTTTATTGCTTTTTGCTTACCACCTGAAAACCCATCAGATCTACAAGGAGTTACAGCGGGACCACTTTAGGTATTCATCGAAATTTATGCGGCTGTTTAATGAAGGTTCTACCCTGATTCTGTTCGCCGTGGTGTTTTTAGTCATCCTAAAAAGTGCCCTTAACTGGATCTTCGCAACCGTTGGTTTCTTTGCACTAGGGGCAATGTTAATGATGGGGATTAAAATCTATAAGAGAATTAGAGATAAAAACCCCGAGGCGTGAAAAACCTAAAGAGTCTGCAGCTTCGAGTTTTTGCCGCAATGATTCTCATTGTGGTCTTAGCGCTTGTTTTTACGGGATTAGTCTCTTCATACCAGTACCGAGAACAATCGGCAGACTATCACAGAAATCGTTTAGAGCGTAAAGAAGAACAGGTTTTAAAGAGCCTTGAAAATGTAGTTTCTGGCACTTACCTCAAGCTGAGCGACGAGAATATGTCTCGAATTTTCAACGAAGCGGTTGGCCAAATTTCAGAGATACAAGGAGTCGATTTCACCCTTTATTCGATCGAGGGAGACTTAATCAAGTCATCGAGAAGAGATGCGCCTAGGCAACTCTTTCGCCCCTTACTGGAGCGAGTGATGGACAACGAACGCTTCGTCGTCGAAGAGGTCAACGAGGGCCGATCGGTGCTTTCTTCGTTCTTTTTTTTAAAAACTGAGAATGTGCCCCTGGCCATAGTTCACCTACCCTATTTTGAAGATAATTCCTTTAATGAGTATGAGCTCAAGGAGTTCTTAGAACGTATCGGTATCGTATATGCGCTTATTCTCGCCGTGGCACTTGTAGTTGGATATTTTATTGCCAGGTATATCACCAACCCGATGAAGGAGGTTGCCCATCACTTGGCCGAAACAGGTTTAGGGTATGCAGAAAAAATAGAGCTCAAAACAAGAAGCACCGAACTCGATTCACTTATAGAATCTTATAACCGGATGATTGACGAACTCTATGACAGTGCCCAAAAGTTAGCGCGATCAGAAAGAGATAAGGCCTGGAAAGAAATGGCTCGTCAAGTAGCCCACGAAATTAAGAACCCGCTTACTCCAATGCAACTGCAGGTTCAACAGTTTGAAATGAGCTTTGATCCAAAAGCGAAGGATGCCAAGTCTCAACTCAAAGAATTCTCGACAGCCATGCTCCAGCAAATTTCTACTCTAAATAGAATTGCCACCGCTTTTTCTGATTTCGCACAAATGCCTGAGCTCAAAAGAGATCAAATCAATGGAGTTTCAGTAGTTCAAGGAGCGGTGCAGGTATTCACCGAAAGCTATATTCGTTTTGAAGCTAGCGAATCAGAGATCTTACTCTATGTCGATAGTTCTCAGCTCACACAGATCGTGAACAATCTGGTTAGGAACGCTATGGAGGCTTGTAAAGAAGTTGAAAATCCAGAAGTAATCATTCGAGTGCATCGCGATGAACAGAAGTTTCTGCTCAGTGTCATTGATAATGGGGTAGGTATGAGCGATGAGGTACAGCACCGAATCTTTGAACCTCGATTTACTACAAAAACGAGCGGAATGGGCCTTGGACTAGCGATTGTTCGAGCGAGTGTTGAACAGAATCAAGGGACCATTGACTGCCAATCGGTATTGGGAGAAGGAACACAGTTCACCGTTAGTTTCGAATCGTTGAGTTAAAATATTCGGATTTGCTCCATTTTTTACTACTTTCAAGGACACTTAACTAAACTATTGCACTTATTATGTCAAATGCTAAGAATTCAAGACGTGACTTCTTGAAGAAATCTGCGGCTGCGGGCGCAGGGTTCTTTATTGTTCCAAGAAACGTTTTAGGAGGGCCAGGGTTTATTGCCCCAAGTGATCAATTGAGAATTGCTGCCTTTGGAGCCGGAGGAAAAGGTTATGGTGACCTGACTAACGCTTACAACAGCGGAGCTAACCGCATTGTTGCGCTTTGCGATATCGATCCGAAGCAGGCCGCTCGCGCCATGGCTGATCACCCTAAGGCAAAGTTCTATCATGACTACCGAGTGCTTTTAGATAAAGAGCGCATTGACGCGGTTACCATTAGTACCCCTGATCATACCCATGCGGTGATGACTTATGACGCCATGATGCAGGGTAAGGCAGTGTATGTTCAAAAGCCGTTAACGCACACCATTGCTGAGGCAAGATTGCTTACAGAAACCGCTAGAGAACAACGTGTTGTAACTCAAATGGGTAACCAAGGAGGTTCAAACCAAGGCGTTGTGAAAGTGAAAGAATGGATTGATTCGGGAATTGTAGGCGAGGTAAAACACGTGAATGTTTGGACCAATCGCCCTGTATGGCCACAAGGTATTTCGATGCCAGAGGCCGACGAACAAGCACTTCCTGAAGACGTGGCTTGGGATCTTTGGTTAGGCCCAGCGAGTAAGCGTCCTTATACACCTAATCTACACCCATTTAACTGGAGAGGTTTCTGGGAGTATGGTACTGGCGCACTAGGAGATATGGGTTGTCACCTTTTTGACGCGCCTTATAAGGCACTGGGCTTAGGCTACCCTATAGCCGTTCAAGCGAGTGTTGCTGACGTTTACTCTAGAATGTGGACTCCAGATTACACTCCTGAGGCTTGCCCGATCTCTACCCGAGTAACTATTGATTTCCCTGGTGGGGTTGTTTTTGAATGGACAGATGGCGGAATTCAGCCTGCACTCCCAGACCTACTAGTAGAAAATAATTTCGTTCCAGACTCGAGCGGAGTGATGATGATAGGTAGTAAAGGAATCATTACCGTAGATACGTACGGTAATCACCCGAAACTATTCATCGAAGGTAGAGAGGTGGAGCATTTCGATACAGACGCTCAAGGTAACTTAGACGTAATCCATAATTCTTCTTGGACAGAAGCAGTTAAGGCCGGATACGGTTCTGACCAGCATAAAGCGCTTACTTCGTCATTCGATTATGCCGGGCCATTCACAGAAACCGTACTTATGGGGAACATCGCAATCCGCGCACACCAAATGCGTCGCGAAAATGAAAACGGCCGTTTCGACTACTTTGGTCGTCGTAAGCTGTACTGGAATGGTGAAGACATGCGCATTACCAATCTTGAAGAAGCTAATCAGTTTGTTACCAAGCCTTACCGTGAAGGTTGGCACCGTGCAAATCTTTAATACAAAACGCCCTTCGGGGCGTTTTTTTATTCTTTCAAAGCCGAACGAACCGCAGCCTCTGCTTGTGCAATCATGGCGTTGTTGTCTCCGTTATTCTCGATGGGTTCATGTACGATGTACTCCATGCGAACACCAACTTGTAATGGAAAAAGACCCTTGCTTGTAAACTGATAAGCTCTATTAATGGTAAGAGGTACTAAAAGTGCATCAGGAGCAGCATCTAATAAGGCAGAAACCCCAGCCGTTTTAAAAGGCTTCATAGAGCCGCTTCTACTTCTTGTTCCCTCGGGGTAGATAACCGCAGCGAATTTCTTCTTATTGATGAATTGACCTAGTTTTTGAATTTGTGGAATCGCCTGTTTGGGATTTTTTCTGTCGATAGTTACCGAACCTCCGTTTCTAATGTTATACGAAATCGTGGGTATCCCTCGGGCCAATTCCTGCTTCACCACAAATTTTGGATGATACTTTCTAAAGAACCAAAAAATGGGCGGAATATCGTACATGCTTTGATGATTCGCCGTAAATATGAGTGGGCGATTATCAGGCAACAGTTCTCTTCCTTTGACTTTATAGGTAGCCCCTAAAATTCGAGTTGAATTGGTGAGACTCATTGTAATGATTGAAATGATCGCATCGTGCGCTCGATGTCCGAAAAGTTTTAGGGTAATTCTCTGTAAGGGATCAAAGATGACTATAATAAGCCCAAAGGCTAGATAGAATATGGGAGATAGCAAGTAGCTAAGCAGTGTTCTCATGGGTGTAAATCTATAAAAAAACCACTCCAGTGCGGAGTGGTTTTAAGTCACATAATGTGATTATGAATTATGCGCAGAATTCGTCGTAAGCACCTTTAAGATTGTCAGCAATCATTTGTGCCGGACGTCCCTCAATGTGATGACGCTCGATCATATGCACTAACTCCCCATCTTTAAAAAGGGCCATACAAGGCGATGAAGGAGGAAAAGGTACCATCATTTCACGAGCCTTATTTACCGCTTCAATATCGAAACCTGCAAAAGCAGTCACAATACGATCAGGAGTATGAGGGTGTGCTAAACTCATTTTTGCAGCAGGGCGAGCGTTCGCAGCAGCACAACCACATACAGAGTTAATAACGATAAGGGTGGTGCCTTCTGCATTGAGGGCAGTTTCTACTGCCTCTGCGGTCACTACCTCTTCAAACCCAGCAACCGTTAGGTCGTGCTTCATGGGTAAAACAAGTTCTTCTGGATACATCATATCGAAATTTTTTATCAAGCTTATTTAGACTACAAAGATAGGGTTTTTCAAAAGTGTATCTTTGCCCTCATGCGTTCAATTGCACCTATTAT
>JAYPSS010000093.1:0-5996 GCA_038133115.1 Flavobacteriaceae bacterium
GCTCGTACCTGATTCATTAAACACTAGGTCTTTCAATGAGGCTTTTTTAACCAAAGTCTTAGAGCATATTGGTGAGAGCAAACTTAAAGTGATGCCTACCTGCCCCGAGGTTGCTTCATTTTTAAAACGAAACAAGTTGAAGTATCAAGGAATGCTTCCGGTCGGTATTCGAATTTAATCCTCTATTGTCTCAATTCTGAATCGAGCAAATCCTTCCTCGTCAATTTCGGTAATTTCACCATAACAGACTTTATTGGCCAATTCAGGATTCCATGGATGACGCACGCGTAGATAATTTTCAGTAAAACCTTCTAGGTAGCCTTTTTGAATGTCCTTTTCAAAAAGAACTTGCTTGAATTTGCCCACTTGTGAATGATAGAACTCTCTGCGCTTTCGTGTCGATAAAGCTCTAAGCATTTTTGATCGCTTTTTTCGAATCGACATATCTACTACCCCTTCCATAGTGGCCGCCAAGGTATTTTCTCTTTCAGAGTAGGTGAACACATGCAGATAGGAAATATCTAAATCAGCTAAATAGCGATAGGTTTCTAAAAACCGTTCTTCAGTTTCACCAGGAAAACCAACAATGACATCCACACCAATACACGCATCGGGAAGTTGTTGCCTGATTTGATTTACACGATTCGTATATAGACTGGTCAAATAGCGTCGACGCATTAGTTTCAGAATCTGATCTGAGCCACTTTGTAAGGGGATATGAAAGTGAGGAACAAAGTTTTTACTCTTTGAAACAAATGTTATGGTTTCGTTACTGAGCAAATTCGGTTCGATCGACGAAATCCGTAATCGAGCGATACCCTCCACCTTATCTAAAGCTTGAATCAGCTCTAAAAAAGTGTGTTCATGTCGCTTATTCCCATACTCTCCTTTACCATAATCACCAATGTTTACGCCGGTAAGCACAATTTCTTTAATATCCTGAGCCGCAATCTCACGTGCATTGTTAATCACATTTTCTAGCGTGTCGCTTCGTGAGATTCCTCTTGCCATCGGTATCGTGCAATACGTACACGGATAGTCGCATCCATCCTGAACCTTCAAGAAGGCACGAGTACGCTCAGAAGTTGCATAACTACCCACATAAAAATCGGTCTCATCAATTTCACAAGCGTGAATAACGGCAGAATCTCTAGGTCGATCTTGGAGTAAATCATTCAGAAATGCAGGTAATTCAAATTTTTCCTTAGCTCCGAGTACCATATCTACTCCATCCACCGCGGCAAGGTCCTGAGGTTTCAATTGAGCGTAACAACCAACCGCTATAATTAGTGCCTCTGGATTGGTTTTATGCGCTTGTCTGGCAATAGATTTAAATTTCTTATCGGCGTTTTCTGTAACCGAACAAGTATTAATCACATAAACATCTGCCTTGTCCTCAAAAGAAGTCTTTTCGTATCCTTCCTTTTCTAAAGAGCGCGCAAGGGTTGAAGTCTCTGAAAAGTTCAACTTACACCCGAGTGTATAAAAGGCAGCTTTACCTCTACTTTCCACTAGAAACCAGACTTAGTAGTTAATTCATGTATGGCAACAAACAAGCCCTTCTCCCTATCATCGAAAGCTATTGATCTTCTATCTAAAACCCTTTCGGCCGTTTCCATTGCCTTATCTAATCGGTAATCGCGCATACCTTGCGCCCCCCCCCAACTAAAACTTGGAATAAAATTTCTCGGATATCCTGCTCCAAAAATGTTCGCGTTGAAGCCAACGACTGTTCCCGTATTAAACATCGTATTGATCCCTGCCTTTGAATGGTCACCCATAATCAAACCACAGAATTGAAGACCTGTTGATTTAAACCGTCCTGCTGAATAGTCGTATAATTTCACCTCGCCGTAATCATTCTTCAGATTACTCGTATTTGTGTCAGCTCCTAGGTTACACCAATGACCTAATATCGAGTTACCCAGGAACCCCTCGTGTCCCTTATTCGAATAGGCAAGCATAGATACATTATTTAGCTCACCTCCTACTTTACAATGAGGGCCAATCGAAGTAGCTCCATAAATTTTCGCACCCATCTTTACGGTAGAAAAATCACCAATAGCCAAAGGACCTCGAAGAATAGAGCCTTCCATAACTTTAGCACCCGCGCCCAAATAAATAGGACCTTCTTCAGTGTTGAATATCGTTGCAAAAGCGCTTGCGCCTTTAGATAAGTGAACCGGATGTTTACCAATAACTGTGCAGGTAGGGTGAAGCTTAGCAGATGAGCCTAAGGCTACTTTGTCAAAATCACGAACCAATACCTGATCTAACTTTGAGAATAAATCGGTGATATGATTGAGATGAATCAATTCCCCCTCAAAAGCAATCACCTCAAAACCAGAACGATCTCCATCAAAGTTATCAGGACGAACGTAGGCAAGACATATCTTTTGCCACATCAATTGCTGTCCTTCTTTCAACTGTAATATACAATCGGTCAGTTCTGAGGAGGGAACGATGGTAGCATTGATTACAATTGCCGCAGTATTTTCAGGCGCTTTTGTAAAATAAGGAGTTAAGTGCTCAGCAGTATCGTAAGAAAATACCCCCTCTTTCATCGAGTCACTCCACTTCTCCTTTAGAGTGGTTATCCCAAACCTTAATTCAGCAATAGGTCTAGACAAAGTAAGCGGATAAAAACGGCTTGTCTCATCGAAATCACTCAGTATGATATGCATGCAGGTTTGTTTTGGGCAAAAATACAATCAAAAAAAAAGCACCCCAACTTTTCGGTTAGCGTGCTTTTAAAACTTCTATTGAAAAGTTCTTTATTTCTTGAACTTCGCGTATTTATTTTTGAATTTATCGATTCGACCAGCGGTATCAACCAACTTAGATTTACCAGTGTAAAAAGGATGAGAAGTTCTTGAAATTTCAAGCTTCACTACTGGGTAAGTTACACCGTCTACTTCGATAGTCTCTTTAGACTCTGCAGTTGATTTAGTGATAAATACATCGTCATTTGACATGTCTTTAAACGCTACTAAACGGTAATTTTCTGGGTGTATTTCTGGTTTCATCGTAATACTATATTCTTTTCGAGTGTGCAAAAATAAAATAATTTCTTCTTTTGCACAATCTTTTTTTCATCCGCTTTACACCTACCAAAGATTTCAATATTGATGATTAAATGGTATCTTGCCATACCTAAAAAAAACTAACCATGAATTCAACAGTTAAAACAAGTTCATTCATGCTTCTATACGGAGCAATCCTTGGTGTTTTAAGCGCCATTTTTTCTTTCATGCTCTACACCATGGACATGCATTACCAAGGTGGGACATTTGTAACTATTGTAAGCGTTGTCCTTTCAACCGCATTATATGCCGTAGCCATGTATCAATTCAGAAATGCAAATGGTAATTTAATGTCCTTCTGGCAAGGAGTTAAGATCGGTGTAGGCGTTGCGGTAATTAGTGGTATTATTATCGTACTGTTTAATCTCCTACTGACCCGCGTGATTGATCCTGAAACCATGACCAAGGCCATGAATTTTCAAAGAGAGCAATTAATCGAGAACACCGAAATGACCATTGAGCAAATCGATGCGCAGTTAGAGATTGCGAAACAATTCCAAACTCCAGCGATTCAAGCGGCTTTCGGATTGTTGTTTGCGGTAATTTTTGGTTTTCTACTGTCTTTAATCCCCGCTGCAATTCTTAAACGAAGCGAGGACTAGCCACTAAAAAATAGTACTTTTGATTCTGCAATGCAGCTATCAATTGTTATCCCATTATACAACGAATGTGATTCGTTATCAGAACTAAACGATTGGATTGTATCGGTGATGCACTCCAATCGTTTTGATTTTGAGGTAATCTATATCGACGATGGTAGTACGGATGGGTCATGGGAGGTCATCGAACAATTATGCGCCAAGCATCCCGAAATAAAAGCCATTCAGTTTCAGAAAAACTTTGGTAAGAGTCAGGCACTGCATGCAGGTTTTAATGCTGCAGGTGGTGATGTAGTCATCACTATGGATGCTGATTTACAAGATAGTCCTGAAGAAATTCCCGACCTAATCGAACTACTCCAAAGAGAAGCCTTAGATCTGGTATCTGGATGGAAGAAAAAGCGCTACGATAGTCTCATTGGAAAAAATATCCCCTCAAAATTGTTCAACTGGGCAGCTCGAAAAAGCTCTGGAATCAAACTCAATGACTTTAATTGTGGACTCAAAGCCTATCGCAGCGAGGTAGTTAAAAACATAGATGTTCATGGTGAAATGCACCGATACATTCCAGTTCTTGCTGCCAACGCTGGATTTACTAAAATCGCCGAGAAAGAAGTGAAGCATCAAGCTAGAAAATACGGAGAAACCAAATTTGGAGCCGAACGTTTTATCAATGGTTTTTTAGACCTCATCACCATTGGCTTTGTATCGAAGTTTGGGAAACGACCGATGCACTTTTTTGGTGCCATTGGCCTACTCATGTTTATCATAGGAACCGGGCTTGCCCTCTATCTGGGAATTGACAAGCTATTCATTGAACCCAAAGGGCGCCTAATTACCGAGCGACCCGAATTTTTCATTGCACTAACCACAATGATTTTGGGGACTCAACTTTTTCTTGCCGGTTTTATCGGCGAACTGATCATACGTTCAAAAAATCAAACGACACGATATCAAATCAAACAATCCATCAATCACACAACTGAATGAACTCTTTAGAAAAAGCACAGCAGTGGCTTAAAAGCCCTTTTGACAAAGAAACCATAGAAGAGGTTAGACGTCTTATCGACACCGATCCGGCAACTTTAGATGATAGTTTTTATACCGATTTAGCCTTCGGAACCGGCGGAATGAGAGGGGTTCTAGGTGCCGGAACGAATCGAATCAACAAATACACTCTAGGTAGAGCAACACAAGGTTTAGCCAACTTTTTAAAGGAAAAATACAGCGATATCCGAGTGGTGATTGCTTACGACTGTCGCCATGGTAGTGATACCCTTTCTAAAATTGTTGCAGAAATTTTATCGGCCAACAACATCAAAGTATCCCTTTTCTCCTCACTCCGAACGACGCCAGAGCTATCGTTTGCAGTTAGACATTTGAACGCCCAGGCAGGCATTGTACTTACCGCTTCTCACAATCCACCGGAATATAACGGATACAAAGTCTATAGCAGCGATGGAGGACAAATTGTTCCGCCCGAAGACAAGCAAATCATTGAAGCCATTAACGCGATTTCTTTTGACGAGATTAACTTCAATGCAAATACCGAACTCATCGAGCTGATTGATGAAGAAGTAGACAAAGCATTCTTTGCAGAAAGTGTAAAGGCCGGAAGTTTTAACGCAGCAGGGAAAGAGGATTTCAGATTAGTTTTCACCTCGATTCATGGCACCTCGATCACGGCAATACCACCTGTACTCGAATTGGCAGGATTCAAAAACGTTGACATCGTAAAGGAGCAAGCAGAGCCTAATGGAGATTTTCCTACAGTAAAGTCCCCCAATCCAGAAGAAACCGAGGCACTTGCAATGGCTATGGACCTTGCTGAAACAAAACAAGCCGATATGGTGATCGGGACTGACCCAGATAGTGATCGACTAGGAATAGCTGTCCGCAATCCTTCTGGAACTCTTGAACTGCTGAACGGGAATCAAACCATGATTGTCATGACCGAATACCTACTTCGACTAGCAAAGAAGAAAGGCTTAAAAGGAAATGAGTTTATTGCCTCCACGATTGTTTCTACTCCAATGCTCAAAGAATTAGCCAAAGCATATGAGGTAGACTTCAAAATATCCCTAACGGGGTTCAAATGGATTGGTAAGATGATCAAAGATTTTCCGCAGCAGCGCTTTATCGGAGGCGGAGAAGAAAGCTACGGCTTCATGGTCGGAGATTTCGTTAGAGACAAGGATGCAGTTACCGCTAGCCTATTAGCCTCAGAAATTGGATCGCAATTAAAAAGCGAAGGTTCTTCATTCTACAACTTACTCATCGATTGTTACCTCAGCTATGGGTTTTATAAGGAGCG
>JAYPSS010000094.1:0-5952 GCA_038133115.1 Flavobacteriaceae bacterium
CAATCTCTGTAGCAGCTATTTTCTTATCGAAATAAGCAGCAATTGCGGCAGCTGTAATTCCAGTTCCACAAGCATGAGTCTCTGCCTCTACCCCTCTTTCGTAAGTTCTAATCGCAAGCTTATTTTCTCCGAGCAGTTCAACAAAATTAACGTTACATCCGGCAGGGCTAAAAGCATAGCGAAGCGCGCTACCTTGACGTTCAACTTCAATTTTATCCACCTCTGAAACCCAAACGATCTGATGTGGAGAACCCGTATCTAAAAATAAATTATCGTTCGCTAACCGCTCCACCTTGGGCACATTCGACATATGAATCTCTATAAGATCGTCCTTTCGTTTTGCACCTAAAGGGGTTCCGTTGAAATCAAAAGCAATAGTTTCTGAAAGACCTTTGTGATCGATGCCAAACTGGACAATACAGCGTGCGCCATTACCACAAAAAGAGGAGACGGATCCATCAGAATTAAAGTAGGTCATTTTAAAATCTAACTTATTGTGGCGATCGTAAAACATAAGACCATCTGCCCCAATGCCATAGCGTCGCTCACAAATCTGCTTAATCTGAGTGGCACTAAGTTCAATAGACACTTCTGAACGATCGATGATCACAAAATCATTTCCCGCCCCGTGATACTTATAAAATGGCACCTTTACATTCATGCGTGCAATATACCTCAATTTTTAGAGGAATGAGAACCGTTAAATGAGCGTTAAAAGCTTATCTTAAAAGGAAAAATGGTTTCATTTTTGTAAAAAATTTAAGTATTATGAAAAAATGGATCTTCCCCTTGACGATAGCCGTTTTTTCGGCGATCACTACTTCTTTTGTTCAACATTGGTTGACAAATAAAGAGAAACCATCGGTAAAAACAGCAACCTTTGAGAGTGCGACTACTCAGCCTGTTTCTCTTAAATTTCCAGAAACAAGCACCGATTTTACCATCGCTGCTGAAAAGACCATACATGCGGTAGTGCATGTAAAGAATGTGAGCAGTGCCAAAGGGCCTCAATCTTTAATGGACTTTTTCTATGGTTATGAAAGTTTCAGCACCCCTCAAATTGGAACAGGTTCAGGAGTAATCGTATCACCCGACGGATATATCGTTACCAACAATCACGTCATCGAAGAAGCCTCTGAACTCGAAGTCACTTTAAATAATAATGCTAGTTACAACGCTCAAATCATAGGAACTGACCCTAACTCAGATTTGGCATTATTAAAAATAGAAGCTGAAGAAGAACTCCCCTATTTAGCCTTTGGAGATTCTGATCGCAGTGCGGTTGGCGAATGGGTGCTTGCTGTTGGAAACCCGTTTAATCTTACATCTACGGTTACTGCCGGTATCATCTCCGCCAAATCCCGATCGATTTCAACCGCAAATAACCTCTCGTTTATTCAAACCGACGCCGCAGTTAATCCTGGTAATAGTGGTGGCGCACTGGTTAACACCAAAGGAGAGCTTATTGGTATTAATACAGCTATAAAGTCTCGCACCGGATCCTATGTCGGTTATTCATTTGCTATCCCAAGCAATACTGCAAAAAAGGTTATTGAAGACCTTTTAGAATTTGGAAAAGTTCAACGCGGAATACTTGGTATATCGGCGCTAAGGGCAGAATCTATTGAAGCGATAAGAAGAGGTCTCGACGAAATTGAAGGGGTGTACATCTCCGAAGTAAATGTAGGTTCAGGGGCTGAAATAGCAGGATTAAAATCTGGCGACATCATCAAGCGTGTTGACGGCCTGCCTATTAAGAATTTCACAGCACTTACAGGTTACCTCTCTGCAAAAAGACCAGGAGATCAAGTGGAGATTACATTTGAACGCGATGACAATCAACGTTCTACTATAGTCACTTTAACCAAAAATGAAACTGCCGATCTCAATCGCCTTGGCCTGCGAGTTCAAAACTTAAACGAAACGATGCAGAAAAAATTTAATCGGAAAGAAGGAGTTATTATAACCGCAGCTTCAGAGTACTATAAAAATTATAATCTTGAAGGCAAAGTAGTTATTGCCATTGACGGTATCAAGGTTTCAACGATTGAAGATGCCATAGAAGCTAGTAACGAAAACAACACCTATCGACATGCTCTCACAGTAATCGATGAGGAAGGCAATAAAGAAACCCTAATCTTTAACTAATTTTGCCGTTTAACCTGATCATTCGATTTTGAGAATAGATATCATTACTGCCGTTCCAGACTTATTAGATAGTCTTTTAGGACATTCCATCGTCAAAAGAGCGGTTGAAAAAAAATTATTTGAGCTGCAAATACATTCCTTGCGAGATGAGGGCTTGGGAAAGTATCGACAGATTGACGATTATCCTTATGGGGGAGCGGCAGGAATGGTCTTGATGGCAGAACCGTTAGATCGAATGTTAATCAAGTTATCGGAGCAGCGAACCTACGATGCGATTATTTATCTAACGCCCGATGGAGAGTTGTGGACACAAAACGCAGCCAATCAATTTTCTCTAAAAGGGAATATCATCATGATATGCGGTCATTACAAAGGTATTGATCAGCGCATCAGAGATCTTTGGGTAACTCATGAGATTTCTGTTGGTGACTTTGTTTTATCAGGCGGAGAAATTGCAGCAGCAGTATTAACGGATAGTATCGTTCGATTATTGCCAGGAGTTTTAGGGGATATGGAGTCTGCCTTAAGCGATTCATTTCAAGATTCCCTATTAGCGCCACCGGTATATACAAGACCAGCAGAATTCAAAGGTTTAAAGGTGCCCGAGGTGCTGATGAGCGGAAATTTTAAGGCCATTGAAACCTGGAATGAAGAGCAGGCGATTAAAAGAACCAAGGAGCGCAGGCCAGACTTATTAAAATAAGTAATTTTTTAAGTCAAGGTGATTGCTATTTTTAAATAAAACACTATTTTTGCACCCAGTTTTAAAGCATTCCAAATGGAAAATTTAGTTCAATACGTAGAGAACACCGCAGTGGCGCAGAAGGAATTCCCAAAGTTCGGAGCCGGTGATACGATTACTGTATATTACGAAATTAAAGAAGGAGAGAAAACACGTACTCAGTTCTTCAAAGGGGTAGTGATCCAAATTAAAGGTTCTGGTACAACTGAAACTTTTACTATCCGTAAGATGTCTGGAACAATAGGTGTTGAACGTATCTTCCCTATGAATATGCCAGCACTTCAGAAAATTGAGGTGAACAAGAGAGGTAAAGTTAGACGTTCACGTATCTTCTACTTCCGCAGCTTAACTGGTAAAAAAGCTAGAATCAAAGAAATCAGAAATTAATTGATTTCTAATCATTTTGTTAAGCCGTGCAAAGTTCTTTTCACGGCTTTTTTTGTGCCTTATATTTGCCACGCCAATTTGGCTTAAAACCAATAATCAATGAAAAAAATCTACTACACTCTTACCGATGAAGCACCCGCTTTAGCGACTTTTTCTTTTCTTCCGATGGTAAAGGCCATCACAAAGTCTACAGGTATAGAGTTTTTGGTGAAAGATATTTCTCTATCTGCTAGAATTCTCGCAGCATTCAATCATCGACTACCCGAAAGTCAACGGGTTGAAGATGCCTTAAGCACCCTTGGATCTCTAGCTAAAAAATCAGATACTACGATTATCAAACTACCTAACATCAGTGCGTCTATCCCACAGCTTAAAGCTGCCATAATAGAGCTTCAAGAAAAAGGATTTAACCTGCCTGATTATCCCGATACAGTAAACAATGAAGATGAAAAGGAAATCAAAGCCTTATATGACAAGGTTAAAGGTAGTGCCGTTAACCCAGTTTTAAGAGAAGGTAATTCAGATCGTCGCGCGCCATTAGCGGTTAAAAACTACGCTAAAAAACATCCTCACTCAATGGGTGCATGGTCTTCAGAAAGCATGAGCCATGTGAGCACAATGAATAAAGGAGATTTTAAAAGCAATGAAAAGTCAATTACCAGCGAAAAGGCTACTGAAGTAACTATAGAGTTTGTTTCGAGTGAAGGTACCTCTTCCCTACTCAAAAAAGATATTGCCATTCAAGAAGGTGAAATCTTTGACACCACAAAGATGTCGGTATCTCAGCTACGAGCATTTCTGAAAGATGAAATAAACGATGCTACCTCTAAAGGCCTTCTACTTTCAGCTCACCTTAAGGCAACCATGATGAAGGTGTCTGATCCCATTCTTTTCGGTCATATTATCGAAATATATTTCGAAGAAGTCTTTGAAAAATATCAAGAAATCTTCGCTCAGCACGGTATCAATGCCAATGAAGGTCTTCAGAGCATCTTCAATAAACTTAACGAAATGTCCGATGCTGATTTAGCCAAGGAGATCAAAGCGAGTTTCGATAAAGCAATGGAAAATAAGGCCGATCTCGCGATGGTTAATTCAGATAAAGGAATTACTAATCTTCATGTACCTAGTGATGTAATCATTGATGCTTCGATGCCTGCTATGATTAGAAACTCAGGTCAAATGTGGGATAAAAACGGCCAATCGAGAGATACTAAAGCCTTGATTCCAGATAGTTCTTACGCTGCGGTTTACCAATCAACGATTGATTACTGTAAAGAGAACGGAGCATTTGATCCGAGAGAAATGGGTACTGTTCCAAATATCGGACTGATGGCCCAAAAGGCTGAAGAATACGGTTCTCATGACAAGACCTTTGAACTCGCTGAAGCCGGAGTGGTTAGAGTATTAGATAAAGATGGAACTATTCTTCAAGAACAATCTGTTGAAAAAGGTGACATCTTCAGAATGTGTCAGGTTAAGGATGCTCCGATAAGAAATTGGGTTTCCTTAGCAGCTGAACGCGCACGTTTAAGCAATACCCCTGCGGTTTTCTGGTTAGATAGCGACCGTGCTCACGATAGAGAACTCATCAAAAAAGTAAAGGCTTATCTAACTAAGGAAGATACAGCCGGCTTAGATTTACGAATACTAAGTCCAAAAGAAGCTACCCTATTTACACTAGATAGGTTAAAAAATGGCTTAGACACTATTTCGGTAACAGGTAATGTTCTTAGAGATTACTTAACAGATCTTTTCCCAATATTAGAAGTAGGAACATCGGCTAAGATGCTTTCAATCGTTCCACTTATGAATGGTGGAGGATTATTTGAAACAGGAGCAGGTGGATCTGCCCCAAAACACGTGGAGCAATTTGTTGAAGAGGGACACCTTCGTTGGGATTCTTTAGGGGAGTTTCTTGCCCTTCAAGTCGCATTAGAATTTGTTGGACAACAAAATCAATCTAAAGAGATTCAAGTTTACTCGGATGCTTTAGGTGCAGCCGTGGAAAAACTTCTAGATGAAGATAAAGGTCCTAAGCGTAAAGTAGGTGAGCTCGATACAAGAGGAAGTCATTTCTACCTCGTTAAATTCTGGGTTGAGGCAATAGCTCAATCGAGCTTAAATGACAAAGTCAAATTCGAGAATCTAAATACGGCCATTGATTCTTTAAGTGATCATATTTTAAGTGAAATCAATACTACCCAAGGTCAGCCACAAGATTTAGGTGGATACTATATCCTTGATGCGAATAAAGCAACCAAGGCTATGTGCCCTAGTGAAACCTTAAATAGCCTTCTAGAGGAGCATTTGGCATAAAATGGACAAAGCTGTACTACAAAAAGGCCTAATGATTTGGCTAAGAGCATTGCTATTTATGGCCCTAGGACCGGTTGTGCTCAGTAGTGCATTTAAAAATCAGAGCCATTCCCTTTTTATACCTGTACTCGTTGTAGGAATAGTTTTAAGTTTTTTCGCTATTTATTTTGGCTTCAAAGCGATTAAAAAAATGATGGAGGGGCTATTTAGCGACAAACGCTAATTAGCCTTCCATATCTCTTCCATCGATGCCAAATTTATTGGGTGTAGTGCTTCACGATAGGGTAAAGTACCGGCGGTAAAAGCCCTTTGAAGAATATCTTCAATCCAATAATCCTCAAGATTTTCATAGGGAT
>JAYPSS010000095.1:0-5917 GCA_038133115.1 Flavobacteriaceae bacterium
AGGTTGAAAGATACCAAGGATGGTACTACCTTTAGCCTATCGTGAAACGTATATTCAGTCTTCCCTTTATTCTACTTGTTCGAGTATATCAGTTACTGATATCTCCACTAACCCCGGCCAGTTGTCGGTTCACCCCTACTTGCTCAACTTACAGTATTGAAGCATTAAAGAAATACGGCCCAATTAAGGGCGGATGGTTAGCTGTTAAGCGAATTTCTAGTTGTCATCCTTGGGGAAAAAGCGGATACGACCCTGTTCCCTGAGCCATAGTTTTGGGCTATATTAGACCAAAATTAATTTATGACGCTACTCGGTATTATCTGGAATCCAGAAGACACGCTCTTCACCCTAGGTCCTATTCAAATCAAATACTACAACTCGCTTTGGATCGCTGCCTTTATTTTAGGGTGGAATCTCATGAAGACTGTTTTCAAAAAGGAAAATAAACCTACTGAAAAGCTGGACAGTCTCTTTGTCTACACCGTGCTCTCCATTATGCTTGGAGCACGTTTAGGACATGTGTTTTTCTACGACTGGGCCTATTACCAGAATCATCTCGTTGAAATATTACTACCTATTAGAGAGCAAAAGAATTCAAGCCTCTTCGGAATTATCAACGGTTATGCATTTACCGGTTTCGCAGGATTAGCGAGCCACGGGGCCGCATTAGCAGCAGTCATTGGATTATACCTTTTTAGCAAAAAAGAAAAGGATATTTCTTTCTTGTGGCTGGTAGATCGAATAGCCTTACCTTCTGCTATAGGCGGAGCTTTTGTGCGTTTAGGCAACTTCTTTAATTCTGAAATTAACGGGAAAGTAGTAGATGAGAGTTTCATCTTTGCCACAAAATTTGTCAGAGATCACGGTGACATGTCGGCCTACCAGGCGCTACAAGCTACTGGTCAACCCTCGGTGAGTAGGGCTTATGCAGCGCTAGTTAACGATCCGGCATACGCAGATATTCTTGCTCAGATTCCGTATCGCCACCCGGCTCAACTTTATGAAGCATTTGCTTACGCATTGTTATTTGTGATCATGTATTATGTGCTTTACCCCAAGGCAGAATTAAGAAACAAACCCGGATTCCTATTCGGCACCTGGCTAGTCGGAATATTCTCTGCTCGCTTCATTATCGAATTCTTTAAAAAGAGTCAAGGAGGATTTGAAGAGAGTCTCGGATTACTATCCACCGGGCAATGGCTAAGTATTATACCTGTGCTACTCGGTACTTACTTGATGATTCGAAAAGTAAAAGCCTAAACAAAAGGTGAGATCATAAAAAAAGGCCCGATGATTGTCGGGCCTTTTTCTATTTATAGAATAGGAAATATTTACTTCTTATCGTTGCCTTTGCCTAGTGTGTCAAACATCACTGGCGTTGCAATGAACAATGATGAGTAAGTACCAACTAAAATACCGATGATCATTGCGAACATAAATCCTCTTAAGGTCTCACCTCCGAAAATAAAGATCGCTATTAATACGATAAGTGTAGTTAATGAAGTATTCAACGTACGGCTTAGCGTTGAGTTTAATGCCTCATTTACATGATCACCCTGCTTCCATCCTTTGAATCCGATGATTTCTCGAATGCGGTCAAAAACGACTACCGTATCGTTTAATGAATATCCGATTACCGTAAGAATAGCCGCAATGAAGGCTTGATCAATCTCCATGTTGAAAGGCATAAACGCACTAGTTGCTGAGAACACCCCTAGTACAATGATTACATCGTGGAAAACCGCAGTAACCGCTCCCAATGAGAACTGCCACTTTCTAAAACGAAGTAGGATGTATAAGAATACAATGGTCAGTGATCCAAAGATCGCTAGCACTGCATTTTTCTTGATATCATCTGCAATGGTTGGACCAACCTTCACTGATTGAAGAATACCCACCGTCTTATCATCACTACCTACTGTGAAGTCTTCAATTGAAAAACCATCAGGTAGGTAAGGTAGTAGTGTATTGAAAAGAAGTCCTTGGATTTCTTGATCCACCTCGATACCCTCAACATCTACTTTATAAGGAGTAGTTACCTTAATCTGGTTCGCTGCTCCAAAGGTCTTCACATTGGTACCACTTCCTAAAGCATCAGTAAGCGCAGATGAAATTTCTGTTGGATTCACTTCATTTTCAAAACGAATTTGATACGTGCGACCACCAACAAAATCTACACCCTGCTGTAAACCAGTGGTGAAAAGCGAGGTTAATGACCCTAACACTAACACACCAGAAATTACATAAGCCGTTTTACGCGCTTTCAAGAATCCGAAGTTTACCGAAGATAACAGATTGGCTGTAGCCGCAGTAGCGAACTTTAAGCTTCTACCTTTAGTAGCTAAATAACCTTCGATAAGTAAACGGGTGATGAAAATCGCGGTAAAAAGCGAAGTTAGAATACCGATTAATAAAGTAGTTGCGAATCCTTTAATAGGTCCTGAACCGAACATAAATAGAATAACGGCAGTTAGACCCGTAGTAATGTTCGCATCCAGAATCGAAGAAAGTGCATTTGAGAATCCATCGCTGATTGAGAGCGCTAATCCTTTGCCTTTGCGAAGTTCTTCTTTGATACGTTCAAAGATCAGTACGTTTGCATCCACTGACATACCAATGGTAAGAACAATACCGGCAATACCAGGTAGCGTTAATACGGCTCCTAAACTAGTAAGTACTCCGAAAATTAATACGATGTTGAATACTAGTGCAATGTCAGCGTATAGACCTGCTCTACCGTAATAGAAAATCATCCATACCAGTACAAAGATCATTGCGATTACAAAGGATAAGAATCCGCTTTCGATAGCTTCCTGACCCAGTGAAGGCCCAACAATCTCTGACTGAACAATCTCTGCAGAAGCCGGTAGTTTACCCGCTCTAAGTACGTTTGCGATGTCCTTAGTTTCGTTGATGGTGAAAGTACCTGTAATTTCAGAACGTCCACCTGAGATAGGACCTGAAGATACACCTGGCGCAGTGTAAACCTTGTTGTCAAGTACAATAGCAATACCTGTTTTGTTTTGATAAACATCACCTGTTAGACGCTCCCATTCGCGAGCTCCTTTGGTGTTCATCATCATGCTTACCGCTGGCTTTCCGAATTGGTCGAAAGTATCTTGAGCATCAGAAACTACATCCCCAGAAATACGAGGCGTTCCTTCACGATTTGAGCGAAGAGCATATAATTCTACGATATCCGCATCAGCAGGCACACGTTGCCAAGCAAACTTGGTGTACTGAACTGCTGAAGGTAATAGTCTCTTAATATCTGAACGTCTTAACGCTTGCCCAACGTAAGCAGTATCACGAGATTGAACACGCACGAAAGCATTCGATCCAGGAGCTCCAGGAATCAGTTTTGCTAGGAGTGGATTTTGATTCGAAAGCGAATCAGAAGCTGACTCTAACAAGTCTTCAACATCATCTGAAGACTTTTCTAACTCTGCCAGACGCTGATCAGCTGCCACTAAAAACTGCGATAGTCCTGGTTCAGCAGCAGAGATAGTCTCCCAAAACTCTAATTGTGCCGTAGAAGATAATAACTCCTGAGCACGGTTGATATCACGAGCGCCAGGTAGTTCTACAAGAATACGGCCCGAGTTACCTACTCGTTGAATATTAGGCTGAGTTACTCCAAAGCCATCGATACGCTCGCGAAGTACTTCGAAAGCTGAAACAATCGACTCGTCAATTTTTCCTCTAATGATTGGCTTAACCTCAGCATTATTCATGGAGAAATTAATCTCATCACTTAATGCCTTATTCGCGAAGATCTCGGGAGAAGCAAGAGTAGTTTCTCCTGCATTCGCTTCGAAAGCTTCAAAGAATAGTTCTACGTAATTCTCATCACTCTGCTTTGAAGCTGCGTCTGCAGCGTCTAAAGCTTGATTGAAAGCTACGTTTTTAGTGTTATTGGCTAGACCTTTAAGAATATCCTTAACCGAAATTTGTAGGGTTACGTTAATCCCTCCTTTAAGGTCAAGACCTTTATTTAGTTCTTTTGTCTTCGCATCAGCATAAGAAGTAAAACCAAAAACAGGAAGATCAGCTACCGAATCTAAATAACTCTTAGCAGCTGTTTCACGTGCTGAAATATAATCATCAGCAGATGCGTCTACGCTAACTGAAGCGTATCGATCGGCATCCCCTTCGATCTTGTTAGTGATGAATGTAAACGATAGTTGATAGAGGCTTACTACCCCAAACAAAATCGCAAATAGTCGAATTAATCCTTTATTCTGCATACTGCCTTAAATCAATTAATATAATGTCAAATGCGTGCAAATATATCATTTCGTCCTAGAAATGACAATTATATGTAATAAACAAAAAACCCCGGAAAACTTCCGGGGCTAAATACTCTTTTAGTTTCTTATAAACTAAGTAGCGCGTTCACCGCAGCAACTCCTTCTGCAGAAGCAGCTACCTTAGCTTTTTCGTCTTCACTTAATTCAATAGAAACGATCTTTTCAATTCCATTTTTGCCAAGAACTACAGGTACTCCTAAGCAAATATCATTCAATCCATATTCGCCTTCAAGAAGAGCAGAACAAGGATATATTTTCTTTTGATCACAAGCGATTGCTTGAACCAGACCCGAAACTGCAGCACCCGGAGCATACCAAGCACTCGTTCCTAGAAGTTTAGTAAGTGTAGCTCCGCCAACTTTAGTCTCTTGAACAACATATTCCATTTGCTCAGCATCTAAAAACTCACTAACGCGAATTGAATTGCGCGTGGCATGATCGATTAACGGAACCATACCTGTATCTGAGTGACCTCCAATAACCATACCGTCTACATCAGAAATAGGCGCATCAAGAGCCTCAGCTAAACGATACTTGAATCTCGCACTGTCGAGGGCACCTCCCATTCCGATGATTCGGTGTTTAGGAAGTCCTGATGTTTTGTGAACGAGATAAGTCATGGTATCCATAGGGTTACTCACCACAATAACAATGGCTTCAGGAGAATGCTTTAAAAGGTTTGAAGAAACTTCCTTAACGATACCAGCATTGATACCAATAAGCTCTTCTCTAGTCATCCCCGGCTTACGAGGAATACCCGAGGTAATCACTACCACATCGCTACCAGCGGTTTTCGAATAATCTCCAGTGGTACCCGTAATTTTGGTATCAAATCCATTTAGTGATGCAGTTTGCATAAGGTCCATTGCCTTACCTTCTGCAAATCCTTCTTTGATATCTACAAGCACTACCTCTGAGGCAAAGTCTTTAATAGCAATGTATTCTGCACAGCTAGCACCAACGGCACCCGCTCCAACTACAGTTACTTTCATTTTCGTATTTGATTTAGATTAAATGTGTTGCAAATTTAAGCCACTACGCATCAATATTCGCATAGACCGCGTTCTTTTCAATAAACTCTCGACGAGGTGGAACCTCATCACCCATAAGCATTGAGAAAATACGATCAGCTTCGGTAGCATTATCAATGGTTACCTGACGAAGCGTACGATATTCAGGATTCATGGTAGTATCCCATAATTGCTCTGCGTTCATCTCACCAAGACCTTTATATCTCTGAACACCGGCACCCTGCCCCATTTCGGCAATAAGTTGATCACGTTCCTTGTCGTTCCATGCATATTGCTTCTTGCTCCCTTTCTTCACCAGATATAGCGGTGGAGTAGCGATATATACATACCCTTGCTCGATTAGTTCCCTCATATATCTAAAGAAGAAGGTCAGAATTAGGGTTTCAATATGAGACCCATCGACATCCGCATCACACATGATAATCACTTTGTGATAACGCAGTTTTGCTAGGTTGAGTGCTTTAGCATCTTCTTCGGTACCTACCGTAACACCTAAAGCCGTGTAAATATTTCTAATTTCTTCATTTTCAAAAACCTTGTGTTGCATGGCTTTCTCTACGTTCAAGATCTTACCCC
>JAYPSS010000096.1:0-5786 GCA_038133115.1 Flavobacteriaceae bacterium
GACGTAAAGACGGAACAACACGTCCTAACGAGGTGAGTTTGAAATTAGATGGTGTGACACTCGATGCAGATAAAGATTTCTTTATTGAGGAAGGTCGTGTTCGACTAAATGTAACCGCAGGAAACCCTGGCGATCATAAATTAGAAGGACGTCTACTATTCCTTGAAAATGGAGAAGAAACAGAGGTTCCTGTGAACCTATCATTTTCAACCATAGCCAAGCCTAACACAGCGGTTATTTCGGCGGATAAAATGAATGTAGTTTATCGCGGAGTAGATAACCCAATGACGATTTCTATCCCTGGTATTCCCAATAATAAGGTACTTGCTACGGCGCCTGGTTTAATAGCCTTAGGAGGTAGCAGTTACACGGTGAGACCTTCGCGAGGAGAGTTCTTGAGAATTGAAGCTAAGGGAGAATTGCCCGATGGAAGCCAAGTAACGACCACCTCTCAATTCAGAATCAAGGACGTTCCTGCACCCAGCGGAACGGTAAGAGGTGAATTCGGAAGCGTACGAATGTCACGATCTGAACTCGAAAAGACGATCGTGGGTGCAGAGCTTGTTGATTTTGACTTTGATTTGCCGATCGCTGTAAGTGGGTTCAAAATGAAGATACCTAATCAGCCTACTATCGAGGTTAAAGGAAGCCGAATGGATGCCAAGGCGGTATCTGCCATCCGAAGAGCTTCTCGTGGAGATGTGGTTCGAATTTTTGATATCAAAACGTATCCGACCACAGACACCTCGTATTTTTTAAAGCCTGCCGCACAGGTAATTGTTGAAATTATTAACTAATCACTGCGATGAGAGTTTTATTAGTACTCGCTTTAACGATATTCTTCAGCTCTGCTGCGAACGCACAGGCTAACGCTAAATTGTTTCAAGTTCCTAAGGCCGAAGACAAGGCGTTGGCACCTGATGATAATGAGTCGATCATCCGATACGAAAATGTGGCGGATCGTTCTATTCTATGGTCCAAAATTGTTTGGGAAAAGGTGAACCTTGGGGAGGAGACGAATAAGGTGCTATACTATCCGGTAGATACCCTACGAACTGAAAAGCGTTCGCTGTACTATACACTATTAAAGGCACTTAAATCGGGACGTCTTCGCGCCTACTCAGATTCGTACTTCGAAGAAACTCGGCAGTTCGAAGATTTATTACCCGCCATTCAAAAAAGAGATACTACTTCAGCTGGTTTCGAACTACTCAACCAAGGAAAGGCTTTAACCGAGGCTTATATTGCTCAACGTGATATTTCTGCTTACGATATTAAAGAATATCGAGTTAAAGGAGTGTGGTATTTCGATAAAAGAAGATCAGAGCTACGCTATCGAATCTTAGGAATTGCTCCTGTATCTCCCGATGTAAATTTCATTGATCAGGTAGACAGTGAATCTGGAGAGGAGTACCTTGTAGAGCTATTCTGGGTGTGGTACCCGGATGTTCGGCCGTTACTTGCCGCAACCCCATCGTTTAATAACGTAAATACGAATTTCCCGGTATCCTTTGATCGTATCTTGAATACTCGAACCTTTAACGCTGAAATTTATAAGACAGATAATGAGCTAGACGACATTGCTGCCTTACAGCGCGACCTTCAGTTTCCTGATTTCAGTTCAGGTACAGCTGCCGAGGAAGAGCGATTAGCTCAGCGTAAGCGATTATTTGATCTATTCAAGGGTAAGAAGAAAGAGGAGAATCAAACGACGGTTCTCAACCCTACTAAACAACAATAATTTTGTCTACTGAAGTCGATTACATCATTGTCGGCTCAGGCTTAGCGGGAATCTGTTTTGCCGAACAGTTGAGACGTCGCGATCAATCTTTTGTAGTGATCAGTGATGAATCCCAATGCGCATCAGAAGTAGCCGGAGGGTTGTATAACCCCTTAATACTAAAACGGTTTACCCTAGCCTACAATGCCGCTGAACAGCTCGATTACGCCATGCCTTTTTACGAGGAATTAACGGCTTTCTTAGGAGTTGAAATTGACCAAAAAATACCCACTTTGCGAATTTTGAATACGCCTTCAGAGCAAAACGCTTGGTATGAGGCACGAGACAAGAGGGGGTATGAGCGCTTTATGAAAGACGGCTTCGAGGTAAATACCAACAAAGGTATCGAAGCGCCCCATAAACTAGCTGAGGTTTTAGAAACCGGTAAATTAGATACCGCACTCCTTAGATCCGCTTACAAGGCTTATTTAAAAAATCAGAATCAACTGCTTGAAGAGCGATTTGATTATGATCGATTGCAATTCAGCGAAGGGGTTAGCTACGGTGAGATTCGCTCGAAACATATTGTTTTTGCCGAGGGTTATGGTCTCAAGGAGAATCCTTTTTTTAATTATTTACCACTTAATGGTACGAAGGGAGAGTTACTTCTTATTCGTTGCAAGGGACTAGACGAAACTAGAGTGATTAAGTCGGGAGTTTTTATCATCCCAGTAGGGGACGATTTGTACCGCGTTGGAGCAACCTACAAGTGGAAGGACAAGACGAGTATACCGACTGAAGCATCGAAACAAGAACTCATCGAAAAGCTTCAGAAGTTTTTGAAATTACCTTTTGAAGTGATCGATCATGTGGCAGGAGTCAGGCCTACAGTTACCGATCGAAAACCTTTAGTAGGTACACATCCAGACTATTCAAATGTTCATGTACTGAATGGAATGGGGTCGAGAGGCGTGATGATTGGACCTATTACCTCTGAGCAGTTATTTCATCATATCGAAGAAAAGCAGCCCTTACCTCAAGAAATTTCTATTGACCGTTTTCGCTCGCTTTGGCCGACTCAGGATCATAACTAATAAAAAAGTTAATCCAGATATTTCGCGCCAAGCGAATATTTACGGGCATTAGCAATACGATAGAACCGATAATGCTCAAAAATGCCGTGATCATGCTAGTGCCAATAATGAAGCGACTCGTAATAAAGGCTGCCACGGCGATGGCAACGCCTAACGCATAGCTGACATACATCGCTCCGTAGAAGAACGAGGGTTCGATTTTGTACTTCGTTCCACATTTCGAACATCTTTCGGGCATGTCGTACACCCTAGCGATATTAAATGGGTTCGGATTTTTGTACATGCTCTCTCCATGGCATTTCGGGCATTTTGAGCCGAAAATACTGTAGAGTTTGGTTCCCTTTTTAAACATGGTTTTGCGCTTTGTGAGTCAAAGATAGATGACCTTGAAAGTAACGAAAGTAACCTGTGTTACCTAGCTTTATTTTGTAAGCTGATGTGGTATCTTTGCGCCCATGTTAAATCTACACAACGCCGCCGTATCATTCTCGGGTACCTATTTGTTTCAGGGAGTTAGTTATAAACTTAGTCCTGGTGACCGAGTAGGTTTAATTGGTAAGAATGGTGCCGGAAAATCGACCATGCTCAAGGTGCTTTCTAAAGAGTTAGATCTTGATGAAGGTACCCTCGCTTGCGATCGAAATATTACCATTGGTGTTTTAAAGCAAGATATTGACTTCGTTCAGGGACGCACCGTTTTAGAAGAATCCTATGAGGCGTTTTCAGAAATAAAGAGTGTAGAGCGAGAGATGGACCGTGTTAATCACGAATTGGCCACCAGAACCGATTACGAAAGTGCGGAGTATCACGATTTAATGGTAGCGGTGAGTGATTTGAACACGAGATATGAAATACTCGGGGGCTATAATTATCAAGGAGAAACGGAGCGTGTTTTGCAGGGCCTAGGGTTTAAACGAACCGACTTTGATCGCTTAACGGATACCTTTTCGGGCGGATGGCGTATGAGAATCGAGCTCGCCAAATTACTCCTTCAGAGGCATGACGTTTTACTTCTCGATGAGCCTACTAATCACCTAGATATCGAGTCGATACTTTGGTTAGAGACCTTCTTGAATTCGTATCCAGGGGCAGTGGTGATCGTATCTCACGATCGTATGTTCTTAGATAACGTAACGAATCGAACGATTGAAATTTCTTTAGGTCGAATCTATGATTATCAAAAGCCTTACACACAGTTCTTAGCCCTTCGAGAGGAAATTAGAGAACAGCAAATGAATGCGCTGAAAAACCAAGAGAAGCAAATTCAACAGACCGAAAAATTGATCGAAAAATTTCGAGCGAAGGCAACCAAGGCCTCAATGGCTCAGTCCTTGATCAAAAAGCTCGATAAGATTGATCGAATTGAGGTGGATGGTACTGATACAGCCGTTATGAACGTTCGCTTCCCGGTATCTAAACAACCCGGTAAAGTCATCTTAGAACTCGATAGGGTTTCTAAGTCTTATGGCGAATCTTTAGTGCTCAATGAAGTTTCTTTTCTTCTTGAACGAGGGTCGAGAACCGCCTTTGTCGGTCAAAACGGTCAAGGTAAATCTACCCTTGCTAAGATTATTGTCGGTGAGTTAGCGCACCAGGGACAATTTAAACTGGGACACAATGTTGAAATCGGATACTTTGCCCAAAACCAGGCAGAATACTTAGATGGTGACAAGACACTATTAGACACCATGATCGACGCGGCCAACGAATCAAACCGAGCTCAGGTTCGAGATATTTTGGGTTCATTTCTTTTCGGAGGCGACGATGTGGATAAACAAGTCAAAGTATTATCGGGAGGCGAGCGCAATCGACTCGCTCTTGCCAAATTGTTACTGCAGCCTTTCAATGTGCTGGTGATGGACGAACCTACCAACCACTTAGATATTAAATCGAAAGAGGTATTAAAACGTGCACTTCTCAATTTTGGAGGTACTCTGCTCGTTGTTTCTCACGACCGTGATTTTCTACAAGGGCTTACAGATCAGGTTTTTGAATTTAGAGATCATAAAGTGAAACCTTATTTGGGAGATATTGATTTCTATTTGGAGCAGCGAAAGGTAAATGACTTTAGAGAAGTCGAAAAGGTAACGGTTAAAAGTCAAACTTCTGACACTAAGAGTGCAGAAAAGCCTTCTAATGAGATAAGCTATGCGGATCAGAAGAAATTAAAAACCCTTAGTAATAAACTGGGGACTATTGAAAAGCGAATCACAGAATTGGAGGCGGCGATCGCCGCTAAAGACCAGGATCTTTTAGAACGTTATGATGAACTCATTAAGACTAGTGGTTATATGGATCGCTATCAGGAACTAAAGGCCGAGTTAGAAACGAAAATGCAAGAATGGGAATCGATTAGTGATCAAATCGAATCCTTTAATGCCTAAATAAATGTTTGAGCATTTTTTTCAGTGTCCCTACTGTTGGGAAGAAATTTCAATGATTTTGGACCCTATCGATGGTAGACAAGTCTATGTCGAAGATTGCGAGGTATGCTGCAATCCCATTGAGGTTGATTACCGTTTTGAATCTACGGAAATCGTTGATTTTGAGGCAAGAGAGATCGGTCAGTAATTTGGCTAATTCTTAATCTTTTATTAAACTTTGCCGCTAAGGTTAGACATTCTCACATTTTTAACCCATATTTGTTTAACCTTTTAAGAAATTCGATGAACAATTCTGTAGAAGATTTACTGACACAAGCCGAAGAATACGAGCAACTTGCCATGAGTCACATGAGCACCAGTGATCGTGTAAAATATTCAAGAGAGGGTAAAGCCTTAGTTCTTGCGATCAATGAGATTTACAAGGAGTCTAAGGATCCTGATCTCATGGATTGGATGAAGCGCGTGACAGCTAAAAAACAGAAAATCGAAAAGCGCATTAAGCACGTTCCTACGGTTTAAATGTCCACATCCTCTTCTGACATTGCCATCCTTGGTGGTGGTATCAGTGGTATTATTGCTGCATTAGAA
>JAYPSS010000097.1:0-1179 GCA_038133115.1 Flavobacteriaceae bacterium
GCTTGGCAAAGATTCGGAAATAATGAGACTCCTGAAACTTCTGGGTTGAAGGGAGATCATTTGGTTGGTAAGTATTATGTGGTTTTTGATCAAAAGTACCGTGAGGAGCAGGAGGCTCTTGTTGAAAAGGGAGTCAGCAAGGAAGAGGCAGCTACAGAAGCTCCTATTTTTAAAGAGGCCCAAGAATTGTTACGTCTTTGGGAATCTGGTGATCAGGAAGTTATTCGTCTCTGGGAAACGATGAACGGCTGGGTTTATGAAGGTTTTAATCAAACCTATAAGGATTTAGGTGTTGATTTTGACCATCTCTATTATGAAAGTGACACCTACCTACTGGGTAGAGATATTATTGAAGAGGGACTGGAGAAATCCGTGTTCTTTAAAAAAGAAGATGGAAGTGTGTGGGCGGATCTAACTGATGAAGGTTTAGATGAAAAGCTTGTGTTGAGAAGAGATGGAACCGCTGTTTATATGACTCAAGACTTGGGTACGGCTGTTCAACGAGTGAAAGACCATCCGTCAATAGATGGAATGGTTTATACGGTTGGAAATGAGCAAGATTACCACTTCAAAGTATTATTTCTTCTGCTAAAACGCCTAGGCTACCACTGGGCCGACCATTTATTTCATTTGTCTTATGGGATGGTTGATCTACCTACTGGTAAGATGAAAAGTCGTGAAGGTAAGGTCGTTGACGCGGATGATTTGATGCAAGAAATGGCTGAGACTGCCGAAAAAATATCTTCGGAGCTAGGGAAGCTTGACGGGTTCACTGAGGAGGAGAAATCAGAGTTGTATCATAAAATAGGTCTAGGTGCACTTAAATATTTCATACTGAAGGTAGATCCGAAGAAGCGAATCTTATTTGACCCTGAAGCTTCTGTAGATTTTCAAGGAAATACAGGGCCTTTCATTCAATATACCCATGCCCGAATTCAATCGATACTGCGAAAGGTAGAAAGTGGCGACTTTAAGCTAACTATTGAAAACGTCCCATTGCACGAGAAGGAGAGAGAGTTAATGCTGCTTCTTATGAATTATTCATCAGTTATTCGATCTGCTGCTGAAGCTTATTCACCCGCCTTGGTAGCTAATTATATCTACGATTTAGTTAAAGCCTTTAACTCGTTCTATCAGCAGGTAACAATTTTGGCAGAGGAGGACCTAGATAAAAGAAAT
>JAYPSS010000097.1:1279-3570 GCA_038133115.1 Flavobacteriaceae bacterium
TCGTACCATCCTGGAGTACCAGCCATATATCCGATTGGATAAATTGCCCATCCCACTAATACGAACCAGGCGAGAGTTTTGTGTGCAGATAGTACTGCTCCTCCTGCTTGCTCAGCTAGCTTTTTAGCTTGACCGAACCAGATGTCATAAACGATTACGAAGTAAGCGATTCCTGAAATTAGACCCCAGAAAGCTGCTTGATCTCTGTAAACGGCCTCTCCAAAGTAACCTGTTACTAGCATGATCACTGAAAGAACGATAAGTCTCCACATCAATGATTTTTTAGCACCAGCTGCTTTTAAGATGAGGAAAAATTCAACACACATCAATGGAACAGTTAGTACCCAATCTACATATCTAAAGAATGTAGGTGAATCGGCGTGAGCAGACCAATAGTCTCTCATGTACCAGTAGTGTACCGCCGCAATAAAGGTAATCAGACCTGATACCAAGATTGAGGTACGCCATTTTGAGTCGAAGTTGTTCATCGACAAGAAAAAGAAGGCAGAAGCTGCCATCATAGCCATACATCCAACGAAGAAAGTAAAGCCTACGTAGTCGTCAGTAGCTATCTTTGAGACATCAGCAACCAACGGCAGATTAAGTAATAAACTTTTCATAAGTACTATAGTTTAGTTTTGTTTAACCAAATATAATTTATTATAAACATAATATGATATTTTTATTCAAAAATTTTTATTAACTATTCAATTAACACCTATTTGTATTTTGGAATTTCTTAATAAATCGTTCTTTTTTAAGATTTCAGTGACATTAGGGCTCTTCTTTTTTTCTTCTCAAGTTAGTGGAGAAACACAGTGGTTTATCGCCCTTCTACTTATTGGTAGTGTGGGACTTTTACACGGTGCTAATGATCTTAATTTAATTAATGCCCTAAGGATCTTCCCTAAAAGTTCGAGACGAAAGCACCTCGCGCTATACCTTTCAGCGGTAGCACTTGTGCTTGTTGTTTTTAGTTTGAACCGTCCTTTAGCCTTATTCTTTTTTATTGTAATCAGCTCGTTTCATTTTGGTCAACAACATCTATCCGAGACTCTTGGCGGCAATATGTTTCTTCGCTATGTAAGCTATATTGCATACGGCTCGATTGTTTTCGGGTTGTTGTTCTATACTCATGCGATAGAGAGTAGTACTGCGATTGCCGAAATATCTGGGATTTTCTTTACAGTCGATAATTTTCTAAACTTCCTTTTGGTTTCCATAGCGGTCTGGTTAGTTACCTATATTATAATGAACCGAAAAGGTTATGTGATTCTTGGAGTAGAACTAATCATACTCTCGCTTTTCTACTTCTTATTTGCTCAGGTGAATTTGGTTTTAGCTTTCGCGATTTATTTTGCTTTATGGCATGCCATACCCTCTTTAAATGATCAATTTCGGATACTATACAATGGAGAGGTAAAAAGAAGCTGGCTAGTATATCTGAAACAATCAGCGCTTTTTTGGGTGCTTTCAATTATTGGTCTTGCGGTTGTTTTTAGTCAGGTTTTTCTTCAAAACAAGACTCCTTTACCACTTCTTGTTTATTTCTTAGCGGCAATTACTTTTCCGCATGTACTAGTGATGTCTAGAGTCGAAAATGCCTTAAAAAGCTAAGATTCTTATTACTTTTGTGCCTTTGTAAAACCACTTCCTATGTTTCAGAATCTTTCAGATAGAATCGATGGTGCTCTTCACAAGCTGAAGGGTAAAGGGCGTATTAATGAAATTAACATCGCCGAATCAATGAAAGAGATTCGTCGCGCGCTATTAGACGCGGATGTTAACTTCAAAATCGCTAAGAGTTTTACTCAAAATGTAAGAGATAAGGCGATCGGTCAGGAGGTGCTAAAATCGTTGCAGCCTGGTCAACTAATGGTGAAACTGGTTCGTGATGAATTGGCCGAACTCATGGGTTCTGAAGCTTCGGATATTAATCTCGGCGGTTCACCAACAGTAATTTTAATGTCAGGTCTTCAGGGTTCAGGTAAAACTACCTTCTCAGGAAAGCTGGCTAACTATCTTAAAACGAAAAAATCAAAGCATCCGCTTTTAGTTGCTTGTGATGTGTATAGACCAGCAGCAATCGACCAGTTGCACGTCGTGGGAGAGCAAATTGGAGTTCCTGTATATTCAGATAGAGATCAAAAGGATCCTGTAGCTATTGCACTTGCGGGTATAGCCGAAGCTAAGAGTCAAGGAAAGAATGTGGTCATCATTGATACTGCTGGTCGTCTAGCGGTAGATGAAGAAATGATGAAGGAAATTGCTGCTATTCATTCTGCGATAAA
>JAYPSS010000097.1:3670-5762 GCA_038133115.1 Flavobacteriaceae bacterium
GGAATGGGTGATGTCGTTTCGCTGGTTGAACGAGCTCAAGAACAATTTGACCTTGAAGAGGCTCGTAAAATCCAGAAGAAAATTGCGAAGGACACCTTCGGATTTGACGACTTCTTAGGACAGATTCAACAGATCAAGAAAATGGGTAATATGAAAGACCTCATGGGAATGATACCAGGGATGTCTAAGATGACCCAACAGGTAGCTATTGATGATGATGCATTCAAGCATGTAGAAGCCATTATTCACTCGATGACTCCTGCTGAACGCTCTCAGCCCAAATTATTGAATACGAGTAGAAAAAATCGTATTGCAAAAGGTAGCGGTAGAAGTGTTCAAGAAGTTAACCAGCTCATCAAGCAATTTGAACAGATGAGTAAAATGATGAAAATGATGCAAGGAGGTAAAGGAAAAAACCTCATGCGTATGATGCAACAATTTAATCCGAGATAATATGGTCCTCATTGATGGTAAAGCAACTGCGAATCAAATTAAAAATGAAATAGCCGAAGAGGTAAAGGCTATTAAATGTAAGGGAGAGCGTGCGCCACATTTGGCGGCAGTTCTTGTTGGAAATGATGGGGCCAGTCTAACCTATGTAGGCAGTAAGGTTAGGTCTTGTGAAAAAGTGGGTTTTGATTCTTCGCTTATTCGCTTATCCGAGGAGACCACAGAGGCAGAATTGTTGGCTAAAATTGCTGAGCTGAATCAAGACGACACCTTAGATGGTTATATTGTTCAATTGCCGCTTCCGAAGCACATCGATGAAGAAAAAGTACTTCTTGCCATAGATCCTAAGAAAGATGTGGACGGATTTCATCCATCTAATTTTGGCCGTATGGCTTTAGAGTTAGAAACCTTTATTCCTGCAACACCTTTCGGAATTATGCAGCTTATCGAGCGTTATGATATCGACACGCAAGGTAAACATGTGGTAGTGATTGGTCGTTCGCATATTGTCGGAAGACCGATCAGTATTTTAATGTCTCAAAAGGGTGCCTATGGTAATGCTACGGTAACAGTGGCTCACAGTCGTACCAAGGATTTAAAAGCTCTTACTCTTCAAGCAGATATCATTGTATCTGCATTAGGAGTTCCTGGATTTGTTACTTCTGATATGGTTAAAGAGGGAGTAGTGATCATCGACGTGGGAATTACACGTGTTGAGGACGCCTCTAAGCAGAAAGGCTATTACATCACTGGTGATGTAGATTTTGATTCTGTTGCACCAAAAGCCTCTTATATCACTCCAGTACCTGGGGGAGTAGGTCCCATGACGATAGCGATGCTTCTTAAAAACACGCTTTTAGCCCGAAAGTGGAACGCTTAAAGTAGATTACTTAGCGAATAACTGACTCATATCCTTGAAGCTCTTGAACTCAAGAGCGTTACCTGAAGGGTCTTTAAAGAACATCGTCTTTTGCTCGCCCACTTGTCCGGCGAATCTCAGGTAAGGTTCAATAATGAATTCAATCCCTTTGTCTGAGATACGTTTTGCGAATTCGTCGAAATGAGTCCACTCTAATACAATTCCGTAGTGTGGAACGGGAACTGATTTACCATCTACGTGATTCGCAGTGACAGGTCCTGTGTGGTTTTTATCCAAATGAATTACTAATTGATGCCCAAAAAAGTTGTAGTCAACCCAATGGTCACTACTTCTTCCTTCTTCAAGCTCTAAGATGTTCGTATAGAAATCGCGGTTTGCGGGTAAATCATTTACCGGGATCGCAAGGTGAAAAGGAGCTAGATTCATAACCTAAAGTTAGTTTAGAAATTCCATTATTTTTTGACAAACTTCTTTTTGATGCATGGAGTGTCCAAAACCTTCAGTGACAAAAAGTTCTCCGCCTACTTTCTTTTGAATTCGCTCAGCTTGCCAAAGTGGAATGGTTGGATCTAATCGATCATGAAGAATCAGGAGTTCACCGAGATTTTCATAGGTGAATTTAGAGGTTGAAAATTCCTTAATTCCCACCTTAATCTCTTTCTCTATGAGCTGATCGAGTAGCCTGTAGACTCTTTTATTAAATCCGATGGTATTTTGATAACCTGCAACGATTAGCGAAAAATCGGTAGGAGCACCGATACT
>JAYPSS010000098.1:0-5736 GCA_038133115.1 Flavobacteriaceae bacterium
TTGTAAACAGATAGAAACGTATAAATATCCGAGCCCCTATTTTTATAACTACTGAGTGTTATTTGCAGTGTAGACCTTCTACTTTGCACCAAATAGATTTCATATGAACAGAGGTTGTAAAGTTTGCAAAGAACCCTTATTCGGTAGAACAGATCAAAAGTTTTGCAGTGATGCTTGTAGGAGTCATCATCACAATCTAAAGAATCAAAAAAAGAATCAGAGTTTTTACAGCACACATCGAGTACTTCAAAATAATTACAGAATTTTAAGAGGCTATTTTCTAGGTGAGTTCACGGAGTGCAACCTCAGTGAATTGAATCGACAAGGTTTTAAACCCTCTTGTATCACTGAGATAGAAAGAGGACATAAGGGTAGCCTGCCAAAATACTATCTTTACGATATTGGGTATCACTTTTTAACCTCAGAGAAAATCAAAATATTCAAACGCGCTAAGGTTGATTAAAATTGGAATTTTAGGAGAAGGCTGGCTCGGGAATTATCTCCTCCAAAGACTTCAAGGAAATAGATTCGACGTAAGAGGAGCCAAATCCTTTGGATGCTATTTCAGAAAGAACCGATGGGAAGGTGAACTATCTGAGTTTTTAGAAGGCTTATCCTATTTAATCATTACCATACCAAGTGGAGCTAGCAGAAATACCAGTGACCATAAAGAAGGAAATCTTCTCCTATTCAAACAATTAATAGGCCACTTAAATGAGAATCCGAACCTAACCGTCTTCTACACCAGTAGTATCTCTGTATATGGAAAAGCGGTAAGAGTAATTGATGAAAATACAGAACTTGACCCGAAAACTTCCTCAGCGAAAGTAATTACTAGAATTGAGGAGGAGTTTGAAAACAGTTCTATCCAAAGGTTTAATGCACTGCGACTAGGAGGTCTTATCGGAGAAGATAGACACCCTATCTATAGCCTATTGAGCGCGAAGAAAAGTATAGCATCAGATGAACTGATCAATTTCATTGACCGAGAAGACATTGTTCAATGTATCCAATGGCTCTTTGATCATCCTCAAGAAGGACCATTAAATCTGGTGGCACCCGTTCATCCCACTAAGAAGAAGTATTACATAACAATAGCAAAAGAAAGAAATTTAAGCCTTCCGATTTTTACAGAAGGAGGAATCGCCTCACAAGTAGTGTCTGTAAAGCTACCCTTAAAACAACTTTGCACTAAGGGAATTTAATCACTGTTTCGCTCCCACTGAAGCGAAATATAGTTCATCAGCCCTTTGTAGGCGTTAAAAGTCGCTTCTAAGATTGTGGAATCAAATTGACCCTCTGAAAGCTTTTCTTTCAAACGATAAAGTTCGGTTTTAAGGAGATCTAGTCTGCTTAAGTATCCTGGGCTTCCAATCGCCTCAGGTTTTTGTTGATTTTCTAAGTTTTCAATACTCTTCAAAGCATTCTCTACCGCTAACAAGAGATCCTCTGAGTTGTTTACTTTATAAAGCGTCTCATAGGTCTGTGAAAACAACTGAAGTGTTGGCCAATTACGGTAGAGCTCACTACTATTCAGAATAGAAATTTCTGGAAAAGAATCTAGTTGTATCCCTTTTGGGGTTTCAACTAAGATAGGAGCTTCTTGTTTTTTAGGGGTACAAGAAAGCAGAACTAGGCCTAAAAAGAAAGCTAGAAATCGAATCATAAGACCAAATTACGATAATTGAAAAGACTATTTTTGTTCGAACAAATCGAAACGAAGAATATGTCGTCAAAAGTTCTTGTAATAGGATCTGAAGGTCAAATCGGCACAGAATTGTGCATGGAACTTGAGAAGCGAGATGATATTGTACTTTATCGCGCTGACATTCGACTTCTCACTAATAGTGAACGTCGTTTGTATCGTTTAGATGCCACAGACCAAAGAAGTATCAAACAGTTAATTAGTGAACTTCAAATTGATGAGGTTTATCTGATGGCCGCTTTACTAAGTGCAAAGGGTGAAGAGAATCCAAAGTTAGCTTGGGATCTCAATATGAACAGTCTTCTTCATTTACTCGATCTAGCCAAGGAAGGACTTTACAAAAAACTTTTCTGGCCTTCTAGTATTGCTGTTTTTGGCCCCGACAGTCCGAAAGTAGACACCCCTCAAAACACCACAATTAATCCAAGTACTGTTTACGGTATCAGCAAACGTTCTGGTGAATTCTGGTGCAATTATTATTTTAACAAATATGGGGTAGATGTACGAAGCATCCGTTACCCAGGTCTAATAAGTCATGCAACTGAACCCGGTGGCGGAACGACAGATTATTCGGTAGCCATCGTCAAAGAAGCGATAAAAAAAGGAAATTACACATCCTATCTTAAAGGAGACACCATTTTACCGATGCTCTTTATGCCTGATGCGATAAAAGCCACGCTAGCCTTAATGGATGCTCCAAAAGAATCGATCACTATAAGAACTTCTTACAACTTGGGCGGATTTGAAACTAGTCCTGAACTCATGACTCGTTCGATACGTAGATTCATCCCTTCATTCGAAATCAATTACTCGGTAGATTTTCGACAAAACATTGCCGACTCATGGCCTCAGAGCATTAACGACGAAATTGCAATCAAAGACTGGGGATTCGAGGTAGAATACGACCTAGACCAAACGGTTGAGGCGATGATAAAGGCCTTAGAATAACTGATAAAAGCAGGCTTTTAGTACTTTTGTATCATGCTTGAATGGTTCAATATCTTTTGGGAAAGTACAATCGGAGTTATCGATTTTTACAAGCGAAATCTCCTTTTAGAAACCGCGTGGAGTCAAAACTATTTGTGGGGCCTGTTATTGATTTCGCTACTCGTTTGGGGTCTCGAAATCCTTTTTCCATGGAGAAAATCACAGGCGATTTTCAGAAAAGAATTCTTTACAGACCTCTTTCACATGGGGTTCAATTTTGTTTTATTCAGCATTTTCATTTCTGGGTTCTACGCAGTTCTTTCAAAAGCGTCTAATTCTCTTGGAATAGAGCTACAAAACCTTGCTATCATTGATATCAACAGAATACCAGAATGGCTAGGACTACTCCTCTTTTTCATCCTTGTTGATTTCTTCGGATGGCTAACCCATATATTTCTCCATAAGGTTCCGATTTTTTGGAAATTTCATAAGGTGCACCACAGTGTTCATGAAATGGGATTTGCTGCACATTTTAGATTTCACTGGATGGAGAATATATTGTACAAGCCTCTCAAAACCTTAGCCGTTTTACTCATTGGAGGGTTTGAACCCGAGCAGGCGTACATCATTAATTTTGCTGCCATTCTGATCGGTCACCTCAATCATGCCAACATCAAACTAGACTACGGATGGCTTCGGTTCATTTTAAATAACCCAGTGATGCACTTGCATCACCACGCAAAAGATTTACCGAAGACTCATTCCTACGGAGTTAACTTTGGAATTAGCTTATCTATCTGGGATTATCTATTTGGAACAGCACATGTCCCTAACGATAACGGAAACCTAGAAATCGGCTACGTCGGTGATGAAGAGATGCCCAAAGGTTTTATTTCTCAACAATTGTTCGGCCTTAAAAGAAAATAATGATTCAAATTGGCACAACTCTAGTTACTGAGGATCTTATCGAAAAAGACTTCGTATGCAATTTAAATGCCTGCAAAGGTGCTTGCTGTGTAGCAGGTGAATACGGTGCCCCCTTAGAATCTTGGGAAGCCGAAAAGCTTGAAGAAATACTACCCAAAATCAAGCCTTATTTACGTGAAGAAGGTATTGCGGCAATTGAAGAACAAGGTGCCTATGTCACCGGAGAAGACGGCGATCTAGAAACCCCTTTAGTGAACGGAAAAGAGTGTGCGTACCTCAACTTTAACAATCAAGGTCAAGGAGTCTGCGGAGTCGAAGCAGCTTACTTAGAGGGCACCATCGTTTATCACAAACCCGTAAGCTGTCATTTGTATCCGGTGAGAGTAACAAAATACACTTCGTTTGAGGCAGTCAATTATCACCGATGGGAAATCTGTGGTTCTGCTTGTACACTCGGAAAAGAACTAAAAGTTCCTATCTATCAATTCGTTAAGAATGCACTGGTAAGAAAGTTTGGCCTAGAGTGGTATGAAGAATTAGAGAAAGCCGCCGAACTTTGGAAACAAGAAAGGGGTCTTGTTTAAGGCCTAAAAAAGTTTCTAAATTTTTCTTAAAAAGAAAACCCTAGGGTTTATAGGAACTGAACTCACATTTCAACATTTTCTGTTAAAAACTTATCGGTCAACGAGCCAAAACTCGCTTTACCCAAGGAGTTTGTTTTTACATCTTTGTTAGTCCCTGGTCTGTACCAGAATCCATCAATTTTAAGAATCAAAAACAAAGCTATGTCAACTGCAGTAGAGCCCATTTTACAAGACAATCCTGACCGATTTGTAATTTTTCCAATTCAACATCATGACCTTTGGCAATGGTACAAAACTTCAGAAGCATCCTTCTGGACTGCCGAAGAAATTGATCTTTCACAAGACTTAAACGACTGGGAAAATAAATTGAATGATGACGAGCGTTATTTCATCAAGCATATCCTTGCATTTTTCGCAGCATCAGATGGTATTGTAAATGAGAATCTAGCAGAAAACTTCGTGAACGAAGTTCAGTATTCAGAGGCAAAATTCTTTTATGGGTTTCAAATTATGATGGAAAACATCCACTCAGAAACCTATTCTTTGCTTATTGACACTTATGTTAAGGACGAGAAAGAGAAGAACACTCTTTTCAAGGCGATCGAAAATTTCCCTGCAATCAAGAAAAAGGCAGACTGGGCACTGAAATGGATTGAATCACCAAGCTTTGCAGAACGACTAATCGCTTTCGCTGCGGTTGAGGGCATCTTCTTTTCAGGAGCTTTCTGTTCTATTTTCTGGTTAAAGAAGCGCGGACTTATGCCAGGGCTGACTTTCTCAAACGAGTTGATCTCGAGAGATGAAGGGATGCACTGCGACTTCGCTGTACACCTTCACAATAATCACCTAGTGAATAAGGTTCCGACCGAAAGAATCAAAGAAATCATCATTAACGCCTTAGATATCGAGCGCGAATTCATCACTGAATCCCTTCCAGCGAGTTTAATTGGAATGAATTCTAAACTAATGACCCAATATCTAGAATTCGTAACCGATCGTCTTCTTGTAGAATTAGGTTGCGAGAAAGAGTACAATGCTACTAACCCATTCGATTTCATGGACATGATCTCTCTTCAAGGTAAAACCAACTTCTTCGAGAAGAAGGTAAGCGAATACCAAAAAGCGGGTGTAAAACAAACTGAAGCGAATACAGACGACAAAGATCCATTTGCATTCGATGCAGATTTCTAATTAATACCAATCACCTAGCCAACCCTTAAAAACCTTTCGATATGCATGTAGTAAAAAGAGACGGGAGACAAGAGCCCGTTATGTTCGACAAAATCACCACGAGAATCCGCAAATTATGCTATGGCTTAAGCCCACTGGTAGACCCAGTAAAAGTAGCAATGCGTGTCATCGATGGTTTATACGACGGCGTTACTACATCAGAATTAGATAACCTCGCGGCAGAGGTGGCGGCCACAATGACCACTACCCACCCAGACTTCGCACAGTTAGCAGCGAGAATCTCAGTTTCAAATCTGCATAAAAACACTAAGAAGTCGTTCTCAGAAACCATGGACGACCTCTACAACTACGTCAACCCAAGAACCGGTAAGAAAGGGCCGCTTCTTTCTGACGAGGTGCACA